>NZ_LGSU01001487.1 GCF_002260545.1 Hydrocoleum sp. CS-953
ATTATATTCACTTTTATTATATTCAGATAATTAGATAGTACAATTTTTTAACTGTCTACCTATAAATTTTATCTATAAATATCAAACTTTATTTGTATCGTTATAGAAAATCAAAAATATAGCACTATTGAGGTGGAAATGGCAGATATTTATAGCTTCTAAAACTCACTCATGGATCAATTATAACTTCTAACTTCTGACTTCTAACTTCTGACTTCAGTCAGCGATCGCTTGTGCATCTATACAAACTGTCACTCTATTATCATTCCTATAAATTTATACACCTAAAATCAAAATAAATCAGCTAAAAACTTTGATTGAGGTAGTAATTTTATGACCAACAAATATGTTCAACAAAAAGATACTGCTGCATGGATACTTCAAGTTTGGGCTTCCTTTATTCTTGCCACTGGTGGCACAGCGATAGGCATTATTTATCTACCTGTAGATATTTGGATTAAAAGTTTTATGGGGATGGGTTTAACATTCTCAGTAGGTTCCGCTTTTACCCTAGCAAAAACAATTAGAGATAATCACGAATCTGAAAGAATTAGTGCCAGACTTGATGAAGCAAAAGTTGAAAAATTACTGGCAGATCATCATCCTTTAGATAAGTAGAAAGTATCTATATAGCGCTACGCACAATTTAGAATTTAGAAGTAATTCCTGACTGAGTTTGAGCATTTATAAATGTCCTAACTAATTAACATAGTGCTATAAAATTCCCGTATGGTGGGCAAATACTTCTACACAGTTAAATACTAATAATAGAAAAAAAATGGGCACGACACGGGTTTTTCAAAGGTCTGTACAGATGATGAAAAACGATTAATCAGTGTATTAGTGCCCAAATTTGTGTTTAGCTCATAGGCAGCAACTCTACCTATTTACTAATAAGTAAGCAGGCGCAAAAAAACAAGTATGTAACCAAAAATAAACTTAGTGAAAAACCTGTTTCTTTTTGGTCTCTGAGTTCTGCCTTATCATCACAATAATTTTTAATGCTTACCTACTTATTTTATGATTTACCTAAGTTTATTATTAGAAATAATTTGTAATTTTTAGAGAGAGTGGAGAGAGTAGGTATCTGGGTACAATAACAGTAGAGTCGATTGTTAATTAATCAGACTTAATCTTAGATATTTTTTGGGTGTGATGTGAGTTGGCAATGCCTTGATAGAAATTTAACTACACAGGGAAAACTAGGAGGTAAATCATGTCAACAAAACAATCTGCTAATTTTAGGAATATATCTTTGGTTGATTTAATCCCGTTGATATTTGGTGTGGTGGTATTTAGCATTGTTTTGCCCTCGTTTTTAAACCAAGCCCACGTAAACAAACAAAGCGAAGCAAAACAATACATCAGTTCAATTAATAAAGGACAACAAGCTTATTATGCTAAAAACGGTGAGTTTAGCGATAACATCCCTGATTTAGGATTAGGTGCCAGCTCAGAAACAGCAAATTACTCATACAAAATCAAACGAGTTAATAGTATGACGGTTATAATTACTGGTACTAATAAAAATAAAAAATCTTATTATCATAAACCTATAAACTTACCTTTTTTTGGGACAAGATTACCTTTTTCTCAGCGGATACGTCTACCTGAAAATGCTTTAAAAAGTTATTCTGGCATAGTATATATTAAAGACGGTACTACTCAAACAATGATTTGTAAAACTGACAAACCCTCATTAATAGCACCCGATAATTTTCAATCTTTTGACCAATGTCCGTTAGGTTCTTCAGAACTATAAAATATCTGTACTTTACTCAGATTTTTGGTGTTTATTTTACTGTCTGGTTTGGAGGAGCATCTGCTCTACCTGACTAATACCAGTTTGATAAAAGAATGTTACAAAGCTGTGTTTATAGGGAACGAGGAACTGGGTAAAATAATAGTAGAGTTGATTATTAATTAATCAGACTTAATTTTAGATATTTTTTGGGTGTGATGTGAGTTGGCGATGCCTTGATAGAAATTTAACTACACAGGGAAAACTAGGAGGTAAATAATGTCAACAAAACAATCTGCTAATTTTAGGAATATATCTTTGGCTAATTTTATTGGGTTGATATTTGTTGTGGTGGTATTTAGCATTGTTTTACCCTCGTTTTTCAACCCTAGCTACCCGCTAAGCAAGCGAAGCGAAGCAAAACAATACATCAGTTCAATTAATAAAGGACAACAAGCTTATTATGCTGAAAACGGTGAGTTTAACGATAATATTTCTGATTTAGGATTAGGTATCAAGTTAGAAACAGTAAATTACTCATACAAAATTAAAGAAATTAATAGTATGAGGGTCCTAGTTACTGCCACTGCTAAAAAGAGAAGCTTCTATTATGAACCTATGCGCTTACCTTTTTTTGGGATAAGATTACCTTTTTATCGGCGGATACGTCTATCTGAAAATTATTTAAAAAGTTATTCTGGCATAGTATATATTAAAGACGGTACTAGCAGCTCAATGATTTGTGAAACTGACGAACCCTCATTAACAGCACCCGATAATTTTCAATCTTTTGACCAATGTCCGTTAGGTTCTTCAGAAACTTTTTGACCAATGTCCATTAGGTTCTTCAGCACTATAAAATATCTGTACTTTACTCAGATTTTTGGTGTTTATTTTACTGTCTGGTTTGGAGGAGTCGATTATTAATTAATCAGACTTAATCTTAGATATTTTGTGGGTGTGATGTGAGTTGGCGATGCCTTGATAGAAATTTAACTACACAGGGGAAAATAGGAGGTAAATCATGTCAACAAAACAATCTGCTAATTTTAGAACAATATCTTTGGTTGATTTTATCACGTTATTTGTATTTGCTTTGGTATTTATCATGGCTTTGCCCTCGTTTTTAAACCAAGCCCAGGTATACAAACAAAACGAAGGAAAACAATACATAAGTTCAATTAATAAAGGACAACAAGCTTATTATGCTGAAAATGGTGAGTTTAGCGATAATATTTCTGATTTAGGATTAGGTATCAAGTTAGAAACATCAAATTACTCATACAAAACCAAACGAGTTAATAGTCTGAGGGTTATAACTACTGCTACTACTAAAAATAACTTACCTTATTATTATGAACCTATACGCTTGCCTTTTTTTAGGACAAGATTACCTTTTTCTCGGCGGATACGTATATCTGAAGATGCTTTAAAAAGTTATTCTGGCATAGTATATATAGTATATATTAAAGACGGTACTAGCAGAACTAGCAGATCAATGATTTGTGCAACTGACGAACCCTCATTAACAGCACCCGATAATTTTCAATCTTTTGACCAATGTCCGTTAGGCTCTTCAGCACTATAAAATATCCATACTTTTCCTCTCAAAACAATCTTTTTGTCGGGAAATTTCTAGATCAACCTATCTTATTTTATACAACAGCCATGCTAAAAGAACTAGCAATTGAAACCCGTGGATTAACTAAACAATTCGATCGCAACATAGCGGTGAATGACCTCTATTTACAGGTAGCAACCGGGGAAGTTTATGGAGTTATCGGACCAAATGGCGCTGGCAAAACTACCCTATTACGAATGTTAGCTACCGCCGAAGAACCCACAACAGGGGAAATATATATAAGTGGAGAACGTCTACTGCGCGACCATACCAACCCCACCCTTAAACAACGCCTCGGTTTTTTGCCAGACGATTTTCCGGTATATGACGACCTAACTGTGTGGGATTATCTCGACTATTTTGCCAGACTTTATAATTTGCGGGAACCTCATCGTTCACGCCGACTGTTTGCTGTCTTGGAATTGGTGCAATTGGTGAATAAACGCAATAGTTTAATTTCTACTCTGTCGCGGGGTATGAAACAACGTCTGAGTTTAGGAAGAACTATTATTCACGAACCATTACTTCTATTATTAGATGAACCTGTTTCTGGTTTAGACCCCATTGCTAGAATGCAGTTTCGGGAAATTATCAAAGCTTTGCAGGAAGCAGGAATGACAATAGTAATTTCTTCCCATATTCTGAGTGACTTGGCAGAACTTTGCACTTCAGTAGGAATAATGGAATTAGGTTATTTGGTAGAAAGTGCTTCTCTCCAAGAACTTTATCAACGTCTTAGCACTCAGCAAATTTTGATTTCTGTCATGGGTGGGTTATCAGAGTTAATTACGGAAATTAAAAATTCTCCCTGGGTGGAAGCTTGGGAAGTTTTGCAGGAAGGTCAGCAAGTGCAGGTTCAATTTTTGGGAACTCCCGAAGATGCTGCTAGTTTGTTGCGATCGCTCATTCTTGCCAATATCCCAGTCACAAATTTCCATTGTACTCAAGAAGACCTAGAAGCAATTTTCCTCAAACTCGGACATAAGCAAGCAAATTAAGACTTACCCAGGAGGAACCCATAAACCCGGTTTCTACAGTAAACCATTATTTTTAAGAATAGACATTTAGGAGAAACCGGGTTTCTTTGCGTAAATCCTGTTAATTTCAAAATTTTTGGAGTTATTATTTATGAAACTACTAGACAATTTATTCAATTGGAATCCTCAATTATTCCGAGAAATAAAAGGTCGCCTCAAAACCAGAAATGTAGCGATCGCTATCTCTGCATCTCTCCTGTGCCAATTTCTTGTTATGATGACTTCTCTAGCAAAACTTCCAGAAAAATATGGTGCAGATATTGTTGGCTATAACCAGTATTGTATCCAAGCAGGAAAATATTGTACTGGTATTGACTGGTCACATTGGTGGGCAGATATCTTTGTCACTTTTAGCTGGATTTTGTTTGCTTTGACCTTACTTGGTGGAGTCTATATGTTGGTAGCTGATTTGATTAAAGAGGAACGTCTTGGTACTCTCAATTTTCTGCGTCTAAGTCCCCAGTCTAGTCAGAATATTTTGCTTGGCAAACTATTAGGAGTACCAATTTTAATTTACTTAGCACTCGCTATTTCTCTACCTCTACATTTGTGGGCGATTATTTCATCAGGGTTGTCTTTATTTTGGTTTTTGGGATTTTATGGAATCTTAATTGTAGTTTGTTTTTTTTTCTACAATGCTTCATTCCTTTTTGTCTTTTTAGGAGGTACTCAAGCTTGGTTAGCTACTACGATAGCTGGGATATTTTTCTGGGTGATTATGGCTATTAGTCAATCCTATTTTGATGATTTTGCTTTTTTGGGCAGTGGTGTTGGATCTCCAGAAATAATCAATGTAATGCATGTAATAATTTTGGGTTTGCTTTTGGGAAATTACTGGATTTGGCAAGCTGTAAATCGTCGTTATCGAAATCCTAATGCCACAGTTATTAGCAAAAAACAAAGCTATTGGTTAATGGGATGTTTCCAAGTTATTCTACTACTGTTTTGCTTCAATATTATTATTATTGGTGAAAATTTAACTGAGATTTTAGAAGCATCATTGTTGTTCTGCTGCACTATTAATTTATTCAGTTTTTTGTTACTCATTGCTTTCTTATCACCCCAACAACAAACTTTACAAGATTGGGCAAGATACAGACATCTACAAGTTAATAATGATGAAACTGCGATTTTGAAAGGGTTAACTATTAGTTTAAAAGAAGATTTAATCTGGGGTGAAAAAAGTCCGCCTTTAGTAGCAATAGCAATTAATGTAGTCATTACTGGGGTAATTTTGATTTCCGGGATTTTACTTATTAACGGAATTATACTACCAGCTATTTTGACTTTAATTCTCAGTCTAAATTTAATCTTGATTTATGCCGCAATTACTCAGCTTGTATTGTTGATGAAGGTGAAAAATCCTAAAAATTGGGCTGTGGGAATATTAGGTAGTTTGATTACTTTACCACCTATTGCTTTATCGTTACTTTCAATTACACCTGGAAACTCCCCTAACTTATGGTTATTGTCAACTTTTCCCTGGCTTTCCTTTCCTAATAATTCTCTAGCAATAACCCCAATGTTGATGACAATTATTGCTCATTGGAGTGTCTTGACACTATTAACTTTACAACTGACTCGAAAAATCCAAAAATTAGGTGTATCTGATTCTCAGAAATTACTGATAGGTCAAAAAGATTGAAGAATTCACCATGGAAAATTTCTCATTGGAGTTATAACTTATGTTATCTAAACCATTCGTCAATTTATTCAATTGGAATCCTCAATTATTCCGAGAAATTAAAGGTCGCCTCAAAAGTAGAAATGTAGCGATCGCCATCTCTTTATCTCTCCTGTGCCAATTTCTCGTAATAATAACTTTTCTTGCAGAACTTCCAGAAAAATATGATACTGGTATTAACTGGTCATATTGGTGGGCAGATCTCTTTATCACTTTTAATCGGATTTTGTTTCCTTTGATCTTGGTTGGTGGTGTCTATATGTTAGTAGCTGATTTAGCTAAAGAGGAACGTCTTGGTACTCTCAATTTTCTTCGTCTAAGTCCCCAGTCTAGTCAGAATATTTTGCTTGGCAAACTATTAGGAGTGCCAATTTTAATTTACTTAGCAGCAGCTATTTCTTTGCCTCTACATTTGTGGGCAAATATCTCATCATATTTCTCTTTATCTTGTTTTTTTGCATTTTATGGAATCTTAATTATAGTTTGTTGTTTTTTCTACAATGCCTCACTACTATTCGTGTTTTTGGGGGGTACTCAAGCTTGGTTGATTTCTGCAATAGCAGGTCTATTTTTGCCAGTCATTATGTCTTTTGCCTCTGTTAGTTATGATAGTAGTCTTAACCGCATTGAATATTATCCAGAAATTATAATTCTAGTAATTTTAGTTTTGTTAGGAAATTATTGGCTTTGGCAAGCTGTAAATCGCCGTTATCGAAATCCTAATGCCACAGTTATTAGCAAAAAACAAAGCTATTGGTTAATGGGATGTTTCCAAGTTGCTCTACTACTGTTTTGCTTCAACATTATTGGTGAAAATTTAACTGAGATTTTAGAAGCATCATTGTTGTTCTGCTGCACTATTAATTTATTCATTTTTTTGTTACTAATTGCTTTCTTATCACCCCAGCAACAAACTTTACAAGATTGGGCAAGATACAGACATCTACAAGTTAATCATGATGAAACTGCGATTATCAAGGGATTAGGTATTAGTTTAAAACAAGATTTAATCTGGGGTGAAAAAAGTCCGCCTTTAGTAGCAATAGCAATTAATTTAGTCATTACTGCTGTAATTTTGATTTCCGGGATTTTACTTTTGAATAACAGCGAAATTAATGGAATTATACTATCAGCTATTTTGACTTTAATTCTCAGTCTAAATTTAATCTTGATTTATGCCGCAATTACTCAGCTTGTACTG
The DNA here is from genome assembly GCF_002260545.1 of Hydrocoleum sp. CS-953. Lineage (GTDB taxonomy): Bacteria > Cyanobacteriota > Cyanobacteriia > Cyanobacteriales > Microcoleaceae > Trichodesmium. Next base: position 7,285 of record NZ_LGSU01001487.1, read on the forward strand.
TTGATGAAGGTGAAAAATCCTAAAAATTGGGCTGTGGGAATATTAGGTAGTTTGATTACTTTACCACCTATTGCTTTATCGTTACTTTCAATTACACCTGAAAACTACCCTAATGTATGGTTATTTTCAACTTTTCCCTGGCTTTCCTTTCCCCATAATTCTCTAGCAATAACCCCAATGTTAATTACAATTATTGCTCATTGGAGTGTCTTGACACTATTAACTTTACAACTGACTCGAAAAATCCAAAAATTAGGTGTATCTGATTCTCAGAAATTATTGACAGGTCAAAAAAATTGAATAATATTCAATTAGTTTGGAATGGAAGTGTGATAAGAAACCGGGTTGATCGAAGGTAGATATTAGTATGGTGGAGCATTTAATATAAACCCGGTTTCTGTACTTTTTTTCAACCGATACTACCGGATTTTATATGACTGAGAAAAAATTGAAATCTGGGGCGGGTTCTATTACCAAAAAATAGACAACAAAATACACTTTTTCCTCTGAATACTTGTGCTTATACCAATTACCAAAAGTAATGCTATACTTAGGTGAAACTTCAATTATTAAGTCATTAACACAGGCCCATGGAACCTTTTTGATAATTAGCACCCCAGGAGCGTGTTAATTATTTATGTTTTTACTTCTCGCCCACTCCCCCACTCCCCTACTCAAGAAAGTGTAGAAAAGTTTTTGAGAAATGGTATTAAACCCGCCCCCTATTTCAGAAAAATATCAACTTAATTCCAAATATTTATCATATCAATTTATCAAAATAGAAATTAAATATACTTCTTTTGCAGTGAATTCCTCACTAAACTTGGGATGTCAGAAGGTCGTTTTGCTACTGGTATTTTAACTGCTTCAAAAGCTGCAATTTTACTTTCAATCTCACCATTATAATCATATTTTTCACCAGCAACCCTAGCACTAATTAAACTATTAGCATGACTATAATTCTGATTTATGGGAGAATAAGTACCAGAAATATACGCAACTACAGGTTTATCAATTGTTTCTGAAATATAAGAAGCTGCTATTTCTTCACTTGCACCCTCAACCTCTCCTATCAAAACAATTAACTCTGTACGCTCATCCTCATCTAATATTTGCAACCACTGGAGAAAAGAAGAACCAACAATTGGATCGCAACCAAGACTCACAGAAATAGACTGCCCCAACCTTGACTTGGTTAGTTCCCAGGCAACTTCATAAGTAAGAGTATTACTGCGACTGATAATACCAATTGGACCTGGAGTATAAAACTGAGTCGGATGAGTACCTACTAACAACCGATCTGGTACAATAATACCCGCACAGTTCGGTCCAACAATCAGAGTTTCTGTAGCCTCAGCTTTTCTCAATAGCTTGACCATATCTAGGGGAGGCACCCCTTCTGTAACAATCACAATTTGTTTAAGACCGGAAGCGATCGCCTCTAAAGCAGCATCTAACACCTGATAAGCAGGCATAACTATCACGCTAGTATCAATTATACCCACCTTTGCCACTGCCTGCTCTACCAAACTAAAAACAGGAATGCCATGCCATTCTTTTCCCCCTTCTCCAGGACTAATACCTGCTACCACATTTGTGCCACAAGACTTCATCATTAAGGCTATCTGGGTAGATATTTTTTCTGTCACACCCTGAACTATGACTTTGCTATCTTGAGTTAAATTCATCTTAAAATAATCGATAATTGATAATGGATAATTGATATAGCAATTCCCACAGTTATTTTTCTTATTTTCTACTCCCCTACTCCCTACTCCCTTCTTTCGATAGAGAAACAGCCTTATTAACTGCATCCTCTAAGTTTTCCATAACCTCTACTGGTAGACCTGATAAACGTTCCCTAGCTCTGCTAATTCTACCTCCTAATAAACGCAGTACAAACGAATTTTTTTTCTGGTCTATACTTTTTAAATTATTAAAATATTCATATATTATAGTAATCAACTCATCGCTTGTCTGAACTATACCTATAACATTTATCAAAACTACCTTAACATTTTCTTTTTTACTAACTAAATCCAAAGCAGTAAACATTTGCGATCGCAAACTATCCTTTACTTCCAAATAATCACCCAACTTAATATTAAGAAAATTAGCTGGTTTTCCCTGAGCTTGCATGACCAAATCAACAGTAGTCATTGTTAAACCTTCACCATTGCATAAAATCCCTATATTCCCCTGTAATTCTGTCAATTTCAGTCGATAATCTGGAATTATTTTTTCACTACTAAGACCATTAATATTACTCGTCACCAAAGCCGAATTGTTATCTATTCCCTTTAATTGTTCCTGTTGAATTTCATGATTATTACTAATATTTTTGCCAACTAAACTCACCAAATCTGGATGACGACCTAGAGCATAATCATTAACACTAACCTTACCATCTAAAGCCATTACTTCTCCTCTCGGACTAATACCAAGAGGATTAATTTCTACCAAATCTAAATCCTTTTCAACAAATAATTGATACATTTTTTCTACTATATGGCTCACTGATTCTATCAGTTTTCCTTGCAGTCCAATTTTTACCATTAAACGACGTGCATAAAAAGGGGAAAATTCTTGATTAACAACCACCTGCTGCATATTTTTCATAGCTGTTTCTGTATCAATACCCCCTTGTGCTGAACCCAGAAGTACAGGGCGACGTACTATTGGGTCTAAAACAACTGCCAAATATAATTCCTGGTCAGCATTATATTTTGCCTCTGCCAACAAAACTTCTGGATACTCATCTTTAATTGGCAAATTAAAAATTGTCTGAGCTGCTGCCACAGCATCAATTGTATTTTCAACAAATTTAATTCCGCCTAAGCTATTTCTTTCCCCAGTATGAACTTGAGACTTAAGTACCACTGGATAGGGTATTTTTAATCTTTTTAAATCTTTAGGATAATCTATTCTTTGAGATGGCAAAACAGGTATTCCCATCTCACTAAACAATGCCTTCGCTTGATATTCTAATAAATCCATATCCACTTAATCTTTGATTTGCTCTAGTTCATAATTTTTTGGGAGATTTCATTGGAGCATTCCCAAGATTTTGATAAATTTTGCAGCTATACTTGACAACTGATAACTGATAACTGAAATGACCAAATACTTGCAGATAAAATAGTCATTAATAATGCTAAGTTTCTGAATATTATTGAAGGAGTATAATAATTCCTATCACCCATAAATTGCTCCATCAATCATCCAGTTTTTCCAATTTTTTTTGATCCTTTGAGCTTTTTCTAGCAATTGAATTTTTATAACTCATTTTTGTTATGGACATCAAAAAATAAACATCATTCAAGTATAGCAATTCTCAACCTTAACAATTGTTATGCCTATAACTTTGACTACAACTATTTTTATTCAATCATAGCAATTTGCGGGCATATTTGCTACAAATAGAGAAGTAATTATCACAATTAAATCTTTATTTTCTCTATTTTCTCTATTTTTTATGTCTCTGTTCCCTTTTCCTAGTTAAGCTGTTCCTAATAACTACAGTTTTGTAGCATTGTTTAATCTAATTTTTGTAACAGAAAACTGCAATTTCACAACTTAGAAATATATAGTCATTTCACTTTAGATTGAGACAAAGCTTCCTTGCGATGAGGGAGTTTCAGACGAAAAAACGTCTCATTTTTAAGTTAAACTACTATAATTGCTATATAAACTGCCATATTAATCTGTTAAAGACATTATCAATAGCTATAGCCACTTGTAAAATCACTATCAAAACAAGTCAGAAGTCATAAGTTAGGAGTCAGGAGTTGTTTTGGTAATAGGAATTTTGAGCAACCCTCCAAAAACATTTCGCCAATCAAGGGGGGGGGTTGCGCGACCCAATCCTGTTTGATAATAAATAATAAGCGTTCTACTAATAGTTGATTTATTAAGTAAATATTAAGAAGTTTAATCCCTTGCTAGATTTTGGTTTTGTGAGTTATGCTTCATTGGAGCATAAATTCCTGAGAGCTAGGTATAGCGCTACACGCAACTCAGAAGTTATAAGTCAGAAGTCATCTCTAAACTGAGGAGAGAGAATTTAGTAGTGTCCTAAACTTTGCTTCGACTGCTATAAAATCGGACTTTTCCTGTGGAATGGAGAGTTAACAGCTAAGTTAACAAAGCAGCTCTAAACTTACCCCAACCCTAAGGTTGCCAGGGAAGCATTTGCAGAGTATCCCTTTAGGACAGCAATCTCCCAAAATACAATTTTGAGCTTTAGCAACTCCATTCCTGCTTCTATGAGAACCAAAGACTACACTCTGTAAAGTTATTATTGACCTAGGCTAATTCTGCTTGGGAACTCTACCTATTGATCCACATTGTTTTCTAAATTAACAACAGCATTAAAGTCTATGTCCATTTGAAAATCACATTCTGCAAATTTATAAAGCCTCACCTAGAAAAGCATTTTCTATTTATGCCCACAGTGAGAAAATATTTGAGAACTTGGGTAAAATCTATATGCTTTAGTAGTTATACCGATTTATTTTAAGGATGTCACAAACAGTTTCAAACTTTAAAATGTCAAATAATTGCCTGAAACTATTGTATTGTCAAAATTTTTAGTAATCGCAAATATAACTTCTGACTTATAACTTCCGACTTCTGACTTCCGTGAAACGGTACTAGCCCCAACTGTTAACTTTCCCCATCACCTCTATGAACTGTTTTTACCCATTTTAGTCGCTTAGGTAATATAGACATTCGACCAATCGTAACACCCATAACCACAAACCAATGCAACATATAAAAAGTTCCCCGCACACTTTCTAGGAAAGTCACAAATAAAGACAATGGATGTTCTTTTCTCAAAGCCAACTCCATTCCCTTTTCCTCTTGTGCTAAACTTCTTTGTCGTTTCCGGGTTCGACGTAAACCGATAAACATTCCTAACAAGGACACCATCACAGTAAACACAGCTAAGGGACTGGTTATTGGTAAACGACGTAAGATTATTGACATCAAAAAATCAGGCACAGCAGCAACTGATATTAGATATTGTGTCACCAAAAATTGCCATAAGTCCCAAGTTTTACCAAATCTCATCCGGTTACGCAAAATCAATTGCCAGTAGTCTAGATACCGCTGATATCCTCCTTCGGCCCATCGGGAACGTTGGTGCCACAAAGCTATAGAGTTAGTCACTCCTTCTTCCATTACCGCTGGAAAAGCCAAAAAATCTATATCCCATTGATTTAGATGTAGACGAATAGTTAAATCTAAATCATCAGTAATAGTTTCTTCATTCCACCCCCCACATTCTTCTAAAGCATTCAGACGCACAAACTGGCCATTTCCTCTGAGTTCTCCAATCCCACCAATGGCAATTCGCTGTTCCTGAAAAAAACCATCTAGGACCATTTCTGAAGATTGTCCCTTTGTCCAAAAATTTAGACCTGAATTAGCGATCGCTTTTCTTACTTGTACTGCTCCTACTTTTTCCCTGGCAAAAAGTGGTACTACCTTTCGGAGTAAATCGGGTGTTACCTCTGCATCTGCATCAAATACTCCTACAATTTCTCCCCTCACAAAAGGTACAGCAGTATTTAGAGCGCCTGACTTACCACCCCCAGCATCTGGACCTCTTCTAATCACTTTTAGCTGTTGATATTCCTGAGACAACTTTTCTAACAATACAGGGGTACTATCTGTACTATTGTCATCTATTACCCACAGCTCATAATTATTAGTAGGATAATCCAAAGCACAGATATTTTTTACCAATTTGCTAATTACAGCTTCTTCGTTTTTAGCTGCTACTAACAGAGATATATAAGGCCATTGTGCTAAATTTTCTTCTGATAGAGGTTTTGGAGCTAGTTTTGGTTTAGCAAATAGTATTCTCAAAAGTTGAACTGATAGTAAACCTGTCAAACCCAGAATTATCCAGTATCCCCAGGACAGCAAATGCAGGATGATAGTAGTAGTCCAGATCAGCGATAGCATAAATGCTGCTTTACGTCTACGACCACGACCATCGTAAATATTCTGATGACTGAGCTTTGTTTCGACAACTTCCGTTTCTTGCTCTATTTGGTTAGTATCTGAACTTTTCTGTTGTTCTGATGCCTGATAATTTTGCTGTTCATTATCTGAGTCATGGTTTTGATAAATTTGGGTTTTCTGATAGTAATCGTTTTTTGGCCAAGAACTGTCGGGCATAATTCAACTAATCTTAAAAGATCCAACCACTAATAATTTTCTTATGTTTAAGAGACTAACCTAATTCTGCCTTAAAAAACTATAAAGATGGTCTTTTTACCTCTGGAGTCTAGGTTTAGAGGAGTTTTGGGTTGATAATTTTAGTTTTTGATAATTTCAGGACTTACATCTCTTTATAGTTGTAAGCTAATCTATATATTAGATGCTATAGGGGTCTGTCAACTTGGAAATAATAGATAAATTTTTGTAAGCTTGATTTAGGGGTAATTCTGGGGTAATTCTTTTGACAATTGGTTACTTGTCAAAACTATTTTTACAGACTAATAGTTATTTTTTCATATATCTAGTGTTGTGCTTAAGTCATAAATTTGTTGGAATGATTTGATTTCTAGGAATGGGAAAGTTACTCTCATCCAATAGCTTGATCTAATAGCAAATCTCATGCATTGTTGCTAAATATCCTTGAGAGTAGGTAGTAGGTCGGAGGAAGTATGCTTATTAGACATAAGATATCTTGGCTTAATGCCGATAATCATTAACAATAATGACTGAAGCTTACTTATTACTTAATAACTGAAGTATCGCTCAAGTCTAATATTCTTTTTGGAAATTGCTATAGGGTTTCTCAAGCTTATGAGGTACACTTATCTTTAATTTCTTTTCTATTCCCTGTTCCCTGTTCCCTAAAACCTAGAATTTTGTACTTCACCAGTATGGGAATTGCTATATAAGACATAGTTACTCTTTTTAATCTTTATCCCCAAATCTGCTATATCCTGATTTTCAGCTATCATTATTTAATTCAATCTATAATAGGAATTTCATAAAATATTGCTACGGTCACGAAATAAAGAATATCGGTTCTGGGTTATAGGTGATATAAGTATGGAAAAAAGAGACGAAAAAAGGTTTAATTTTTACAATTTATCGAAGGTCTAATCTGACTTGTTCAGCAATTAAAAATTTTAATGTCGGCGACGGTGGTTTGGGTAGCATTCAGCAGGAAAACAATTCCCTATCCTTAAAAAAGAGAGGATTGACGCAAAGGAAAAATTTTTCTTTTATCTTGGTAGATTGGATATACTGCTCTAACACTCTTTTGCAGATCCACTCCGCAATTTAAGTCGGCGACAAGGCGAAGTGGGTTTGCGTTTTGCTGGTGCAAAACGACCGCTTTTTCTCATTTAAAGGGGTGAATTCTCAGACTTTAATAACATAAGAGAATTCTAGGATGATAGCTATATCAGCTCAGATCTGAAATATAATCATTATACATATACTTGCTAAATTTCCTAGTTATATAAACAGAAAAAAACTAGGTTTTGATGGATAGTATTTATTACGGAGATTATAGAATAGGATGCCACAAATTAATCAATTAAAGCCAGCCGAAAAGGGAGAAATAGCTGTTTATGCTCCATATTACACAGAAAAAAGACGTAAATATTTAGGTCATGCTATTAGCCTATACAAACAAAAAAATTTAGAAGGAGCAAGAAATATAGAAGGAGGCGAAAATATTCCTTTTGTTATTACCTGGAATGTTTCTATATTACCTGCAGACATAACTCGTTGCAGAATGCAGTTTGATGGTAATCAAGAACTCAGCTATGAAATTATGATGGCTAGTTATGAGTTTGTTGATTTTTTAATCGATGTCTTACTGAATTATAACAGAACTCGCATAATTGATTTTTCTAAGACTTTCTACGGAAAGTTACTCCGCTACGAGTAATTGAGGTTTGAGAGTCACTTCTAAGACTAACCCTTGAAAATAATATTTCACCTTACTCCTAACTTTGGACCTATTGTACTAAATCCACTATAATGTTTGTTATATATCCTGAAAAAAGATTTTATAGCACTACCCATTATGGTTAGGACATTGATAAATGCTCAAACGAGCGTCAGGGATTATTTTTGACTTTTGAAGGCATGACTTTTGACTTGCCCGTACCGCTATATATCCTAGGTTGGAGATATAAACAGGAATACTTGCCCTAAAAATGCGATAATTTCCAAAAGTTCATTAATTGCAGGAGTGAGGATGTGCCAAAATCTGCAAATTATTTGCTAATTGGATCGACTGAACCTTACAGTGGCAAGTCTACAATTACTTTAGGAGTAGCCCATGAGTTACAAGGGCAAGGTATAAGTATTGCCTATGGAAAACCTGTGGGAAACTGTTTAACTCCAACATCTATTCCGACAGATGCTGATGTGCAGTTTATAACTGACACTCTCAAGCTTTCAGAAAATGGTATTCGACCAACTTTGTTGATGCTGGACGAAAGTACCATAGATAAGCGGTTGCTGGGAGAAGACAAAACAGATTATCAAAAATCTCTAGCCCAATATTTACAGGTAAAGGGAGAAGCTTTAGTAATATTAGAGGGACCTAGTAACTTAGATGAGGGTAGTCTGTTTGAATTATCACTGCCACAAGTTGCCGAAGTTCTTCATGCTTCTGTAATTTTGGTAACTCGTCCAAATTCACATTCTTATATAGACTCTTTACTCTCAGCTAAACAACGTTTAGGTAGTTCTCTTCTAGGTGTAGTTATTAATGATGTCCCAATAGTAGCACAAGAAACAGTAACTAAAGTAGTAAAACCTTTTCTGGAAGCAAGGAATATACCTGTATTAGGAATATTGCCTAGAAGCAGTCTCCTACGCAGTGTCACAGTTGAAGAATTAGTTAAGCAATTAAAAGCTCAGGTGCTTTGTCGCCCTGACCGCCTGAATTTAATGGTAGAAAGCTTGACTATTGGTGCAATGAATGTTAGTGCAGCGATCAAATATTTCCGTAAGGCTACAAATATGGCAGTAGTTACGGGGGGCGATCGGACAGACATTCAGCTAGCAGCTTTAGAAACTTCAACCCATTGTCTAATTTTAACTGGGCAACTTCCACCTGATGAGTTAGTGCTGCGTCGTGCGGAGGATGTAGAAGTACCTGTTTTGTCAGTGGACTATGATACCCTATCTACTGTGGAAATTATAGATCGAACCTTTGGTAGTGTTCGTCTACATGAACCTGTCAAAGTAGAATGTGTTAAAAGACTAATGGCACAAAATTTTGATTTTGAACGCTTGTTCAATCATTTTCAGCTAGGAACATAGCGAAGAAATTATTGGTCTTGATTTCAGATACCATGAAAACCCATTGGTATAACCTTGGGTAATGCTAACCAACAAACAGGTTTGGCATCTAATTGGCATTTCATCAAATATCCAAACCTCACTACGGTTATACTGACTGTCAAATATAACTGTTAAGATCCTTGCTTTCTGGGGGTCTTCAGTTGGGTAGCAGTTAGATGATAAGTTTACTGTAGTGAGACTATTGGTTTGATAGTCGAAACGATTGATGACCCCAAACATTTATTTTCTAATATCTACTCTTGGTTTATGAACTGAGAGCTAGGATAGCCCCATCTCTATCAAATCAATGTCCTACCTGTTGTCCATTGCGTGATAATCTGGCAAGTCCATTCCTATATAAAGACCCTTTTAATCCAGGGGGTACCATACCGGAAATAATGGGAAGGGGAGTAAGGGGAAATTCTCAGGCTGGTTGTTCCAAAGCTTTTGCCCATCCTGATGTTTCTATATGATTAATTTGTTGGACTCAATTGTGATTTTTCCTACAAAATATAATGTACAAAAATATATTTAATTGCTATAATCCCTTTGGCAGTTTTATTACATATAGATAAAATCTTTGAGTCAATCAATTGATATACCCAAGGTAGATGATTTTTTACAGGAACTTTTAGCAATCCAACAAACAGGTTCTAAAAGAATTGCTGTGTTGGGTTCTCGTCATGTTCCTATTACTCATCAACAATTAATTGAGTTGGTAAGTTATGCTTTGGTATTAGGTTCAAATCATATTATTACATCAGGTGCAACAGGTACTAATTTAGCAGCAGTTCGAGGTGCAATGAGGGGTGACCCTAATTTGGTTACGGTTATTTTACCTCAAAGTCTGAAACGGCAACCAAGAGAATCTCGCCAAGAATTGGAGAAGGTCATTCATTTGGTGGAAAATCCTAAAAATGATCAATTATCTTTAGCTGAAGCAAGTTCTATTTGTAACCAAGAAATTGTTTCTCGATGCCAACAGTTGATTTGTTTTGCTTTTCACGAAAGTCATACTTTATTGAAGACTTGTCAAGATGCAGAAGAACAACGTAAAGTAGTAACTTTGTTCTACCTAGATTAATTTTCCTAAAAAAATGAGTTTGTTGGAGTTACCAGCACCATCTATTTTACTTGATGCCATCGTAATAGGAGCAATCCTAGTTTACGCACCTTTTTTAGTAGTAGCCTACGGTCGTGTTAAAGTAGGCTATGATTTGGGTGCGCCTCGTGCTTTGTTTGAGAAATTGCCTGATTATGCTAAGAGGGCAACTTGGGCACATCAAAATTCTTTTGAAACTTTTCTTTTATTTGCAACAGCTTCTTTTATGGCTTATTTGACAGAACAAGATTCTGTGTTAGCTATAGGAGCAGCAGTAGCTTTTGTGATTGGACGATTTTTTTATTCGATCTTTTATATTTTGGATGTACCTATAGGGCGATCGCTCATGTTTGTTATTAGTTCTTCTGGTACAGCTATTTTGTTTATTCTAAGTTTAATTAGTGTCAATAGTTAGACCTCTTCCAGAACTCAGGGAATAAGGAACAGGAAGTCAATAGGATCTGTAATTAATTTGGCATACGAACTTAGGAATTTTTATTAAGTACAATCAAAATAATATCTAATAAAAGTTATGGCATCTACATCATCATTTGATATAGTTAGCGATTTTGATAGACAAGAATTAGTGAATGCTATAGACCAAGCAGAGCGAGAAATTAAAGCTCGCTATGACTTGAAAGATTCTAATACAACATTAGAATTAGGCGAAGATACTATTACGATTAATACGAGTAGTCAATTTAGTTTAGATGCGGTTCATACTGTTTTACAAACTAAGGCAGCTAAACGGAATTTATCGTTAAAGATATTTGATTTTGGTAAAGTTGAATCTGCTAGTGGCAGTAGAGTTAGACAAGAAGTTAAGCTGCAAAAAGGTATTACTCAAGAAAATGCTAAAAAAATTACTAAGTTAATTAAGGATGAATTTAAAAAAATTCAAGCATCTATTCAAGGTGATGCTGTGAGAGTTTCTGGTAAGTCTAAAGATGAATTGCAAGTAGTAATGCAAAGATTAAAAGCAGAAGATTTTCCCATGCCATTACAATTTACTAATTATCGTTAGAAGAGGGAGTAGGGAGTAGGGAGTAGGGAGTAGGGAATAGGGAATAGGGAGTAGAGGAGTAAGGGAGTAAGGGAGTAAGGGAGTGGGGGAGTAGGGAACAAACAAAAAATATTTACTCTCCTCTAAATTCCAATTTATTCTAACTTCTGAGTCCTAATCTTACCAAAATATTTTTTGAATAAATTCTAATTAATCATCCGGAAATTGCCAACAAGAAATACGTTCAATGTGGGTACTATTGCAATTAGGACATATCTCTTCCCAGGATGAGTTTACCCATTCATATTCACAGCTATGACAATGACAAAATATATTATTAACATTAGCGTCTTGAATTTTTTTCTGCCAGGCTTGCAATAGAGAAATATCTTTTTGTTTGTTATTTTTTGACATTTTTACTTCCAATTCAAATCAATACTT
>NZ_LGSU01001488.1 GCF_002260545.1 Hydrocoleum sp. CS-953
GCTTTAAACCGGATTAATTAATTATCAATTATCCATTATCAATTATCCATTATCAATTATCCATTATCCATTATCCATTATCAATTATCCATTATCCATTATCCATTATCCATTATCCATTATCCATTATCCATTATTAATTACCAAGGACTACCAATCATCATAAACCCTGACCAATAATAAGGATGAGATAAGTTTTTATTTTCAAACTTCCCTAACGCTGGCGGTAACACCACTGCACCACGAATACCTGGTCCCCTTAACTCCCCTTCTGCAATAACTACTTCCCCTCGCAACATTGCTAACTGCGCCTGTCTGAGTGCTTCTGCTTTAATTTTGGCATTATTCAAATGAACATAAAATTCTGTCATCAAGCCTAATGTTCCTTCATCACTCACATACCAAATACTTGCCAAAGCTGACTTCACTCCTGCTGCTACTGCTAACCCCGCAAATCCTAATTCGGCATTTTTGTCTCCGAAGGCGGTGCGACAAGCGGATAATACTAACAATTCTACTGCTGGTTCATTCCAACCCAACTCCCTAATTTGGTCTAATTTTAGTTGTTCGTCTCCCCAGAGCTGAATATAAGAATTATTTGCTTTTCCTGGTTTAAATTCTGCATGAGTGGCTAGGTGAATGATGGGATAGGAATAATTTTCTCGTTGAGCTAATAGGTTATTCCGGGTAAATTCTTCATTGATGAATTTGCTGCCTTGCCATAACTTTTGAGAAATTGTTTCTAACTCTGTGGGTACTGCTGGTAATGCACTTTGCTCAATGAATTCACTCGCTCCCATTGCTAATACTTGAGTATCTTGAAGTGGTCGGTAGTTGGTATCCATTAAGCTCACACTGGGAATTAAACTGAGACTATATTTTTCTACTAGAAATTGTTCCCCATCGTGTAATACTGCTACAGGTAAAGCACGCAAACCTTCATCCATACTGAATAGTAGGGTATCAATATTGGCTGCTTCTAGTTCTGCTAATATTGGTGCAATGAGCCAATTATATAATTTTTGGGCTGGTGGTAGATAGCTATTCGTATAACGACGGGCGGGATTTGTAATTTGTGCGCGTAGCGTTAACACAGCTTTCATTAGTTCTTTGCGGTTGGTGTTGGGAATGGTTTTGAGAATAGGGTCGCTACCTGGTGTATATAATACCAGTTGTAGTGCATCTGGGTAAGCAGTGACATAAATAATTGCTGAGTTGTTACCTGTTTGACGGGCAATATCAATTAGCACTTCCCGAATATTCTGTGTCGATGTAATTTGATTTGATAGGTCTGACTCAAAGTAGTCCTCAAATTCATCGTTGCGAGTTTGTTCTATCGTTATCAATGTTTGGGAATTGGCAGCTACAGTTAGGGGTGTGCTATTCACAATATTGATGTTTTCTAAAGCGGTAGTGGTATCTGTGTTGATGTTGACTTTCTGGCGATCGCTCTCTTGGTTTGGGAGATTAGGGTTATTAGTGGTTGTGATGGTGCTATTACCTTGCACTGACTCAATAATTTGAGTAGTAACAGGATTTAATACTTGATTATTAGATGGGGGAATATTTTGATTTATGGGAGTTTGAGTTATTGGCAGTTGCGTCAGGTTAGGTAAATTACCTGGAGTTACTGGCAGTTGCGTCAGGTTAGATAAATTACCTGGAGTTACTGATGTCTGAGGTAATAGTTGTGGCAAAATATTCTCTATTGGTATTGATGGAGATGGATTAATTTGGATGATTTCACCAGTATTAAGTTCTCCACCTGGTTGATTGATGATATTTGTGATATCCCCTATACCAGTAATATCTCCAGTAGTAATATCGCCACCTGTCACATTATTAATAGTGGCATCACCTACAGAAGTAATAGCTGTTTGGTCTCCCGTAATAATATTGCCACCTGCTTCATTATTAATAGTGGCATCACCTACAGAAGTAATAGCTGTTTGGTCTCCCGTAGTAATATCGCCACCTGTCACATTATTAATAGTGGCATCACCCTCTCCAGTAATAGCTGTTTGGTCTCCCGTCGTGATATCCCTTCCAGCTTCATTATTAATAGTGGCATCACCCTCTCCAGTAATAGCTGTTTGGTCTCCCGTAGTAATATCCCCTCCTGCTACATTATTAATAGTAGCATCACCTACAGAAGTAATAGCTGTTTGGTCTCCCGTCGTAATATCACCTCCCGCTTCATTATTAATAGTGGCATCACCAGTTGCACTATCAACAGTTTGGTCTCCCGTCTCAATATCTTCTCCCGCCACCACATTTATTCCTCCGGCGCTTCCCGACTCAGAACTAGATTCTAAATCTTCAGTTGTTACAGAACCGTCAGTAGCAATAATTTCAACTTGACCTGCTGCTGCTCCCCCTTGGGTAGTGACACTTGCAGTTCTAATATCACCTTGAGTGCTAAAAGTATTCAAAGTAATATTTCCACTGGTACCATTGGGGGCGCGAGTTTGAATTGTGCCTGTATTAATACTACCGCTACTACTTTGAATAGTCACATCTCCACTACCCGCATTACCAAAAGATGCGATGTTATTAATATTGACAACACCACTAGCATCCAGACTAATATCACCTCCTACACCATTTTCAGTATCAGCATAAGTAGCAATATGATTAATATTCAGGTCGCCGTTATTCATAGTTTCCAGAGAAATTTGACCGCCTGTACCATTGATAGCCGTTGAAAAAATAACCCCCGTGTTGATATTGCCGTTATCCATTATCCATTATCCATTATCAATTATCCATTATCCATTATCCATTATCCATTATCCATTATCCATTATCCATTATTAATTACCAAGGACTACCAATCATCATAAACCCTGACCAATAATAAGGATGAGATAAGTTTTTATTTTCAAACTTCCCTAACGCTGGCGGTAACACCACTGCACCACGAATACCTGGTCCCCTTAACTCCCCTTCTGCAATAACTACTTCCCCTCGCAACATTGCTAACTGCGCCTGTCTGAGTGCTTCTGCTTTAATTTTGGCATTATTCAAATGAACATAAAATTCTGTCATCAAGCCTAATGTTCCTTCATCACTCACATACCAAATACTTGCCAAAGCTGACTTCACTCCTGCTGCTACTGCTAACCCCGCAAATCCTAATTCGGCATTTTTGTCTCCGAAGGCGGTGCGACAAGCGGATAATACTAACAATTCTACTGCTGGTTCATTCCAACCCAACTCCCTAATTTGGTCTAATTTTAGTTGTTCGTCTCCCCAGAGCTGAATATAAGAATTATTTGCTTTTCCTGGTTTAAATTCTGCATGAGTGGCTAGGTGAATGATGGGATAGGAATAATTTTCTCGTTGAGCTAATAGGTTATTCCGGGTAAATTCTTCATTGATGAATTTGCTGCCTTGCCATAACTTTTGAGAAATTGTTTCTAACTCTGTGGGTACTGCTGGTAATGCACTTTGCTCAATGAATTCACTCGCTCCCATTGCTAATACTTGAGTATCTTGAAGTGGTCGGTAGTTGGTATCCATTAAGCTCACACTGGGAATTAAACTGAGACTATATTTTTCTACTAGAAATTGTTCCCCATCGTGTAATACTGCTACAGGTAAAGCACGCAAACCTTCATCCATACTGAATAGTAGGGTATCAATATTGGCTGCTTCTAGTTCTGCTAATATTGGTGCAATGAGCCAATTATATAATTTTTGGGCTGGTGGTAGATAGCTATTCGTATAACGACGGGCGGGATTTGTAATTTGTGCGCGTAGCGTTAACACAGCTTTCATTAGTTCTTTGCGGTTGGTGTTGGGAATGGTTTTGAGAATAGGGTCGCTACCTGGTGTATATAATACCAGTTGTAGTGCATCTGGGTAAGCAGTGACATAAATAATTGCTGAGTTGTTACCTGTTTGACGGGCAATATCAATTAGCACTTCCCGAATATTCTGTGTCGATGTAATTTGATTTGATAGGTCTGACTCAAAGTAGTCCTCAAATTCATCGTTGCGAGTTTGTTCTATCGTTATCAATGTTTGGGAATTGGCAGCTACAGTTAGGGGTGTGCTATTCACAATATTGATGTTTTCTAAAGCGGTAGTGGTATCTGTGTTGATGTTGACTTTCTGGCGATCGCTCTCTTGGTTTGGGAGATTAGGGTTATTAGTGGTTGTGATGGTGCTATTACCTTGCACTGACTCAATAATTTGAGTAGTAACAGGATTTAATACTTGATTATTAGATGGGGGAATATTTTGATTTATGGGAGTTTGAGTTATTGGCAGTTGCGTCAGGTTAGGTAAATTACCTGGAGTTACTGGCAGTTGCGTCAGGTTAGATAAATTACCTGGAGTTACTGATGTCTGAGGTAATAGTTGTGGCAAAATATTCTCTATTGGTATTGATGGAGATGGATTAATTTGGATGATTTCACCAGTATTAAGTTCTCCACCTGGTTGATTGATGATATTTGTGATATCCCCTATACCAGTAATATCTCCAGTAGTAATATCGCCACCTGTCACATTATTAATAGTGGCATCACCTACAGAAGTAATAGCTGTTTGGTCTCCCGTAATAATATTGCCACCTGCTTCATTATTAATAGTGGCATCACCTACAGAAGTAATAGCTGTTTGGTCTCCCGTAGTAATATCGCCACCTGTCACATTATTAATAGTGGCATCACCCTCTCCAGTAATAGCTGTTTGGTCTCCCGTCGTGATATCCCTTCCAGCTTCATTATTAATAGTGGCATCACCCTCTCCAGTAATAGCTGTTTGGTCTCCCGTAGTAATATCCCCTCCTGCTACATTATTAATAGTAGCATCACCTACAGAAGTAATAGCTGTTTGGTCTCCCGTCGTAATATCACCTCCCGCTTCATTATTAATAGTGGCATCACCAGTTGCACTATCAACAGTTTGGTCTCCCGTCTCAATATCTTCTCCCGCCACCACATTTATTCCTCCGGCGCTTCCCGACTCAGAACTAGATTCTAAATCTTCAGTTGTTACAGAACCGTCAGTAGCAATAATTTCAACTTGACCTGCTGCTGCTCCCCCTTGGGTAGTGACACTTGCAGTTCTAATATCACCTTGAGTGCTAAAAGTATTCAAAGTAATATTTCCACTGGTACCATTGGGGGCGCGAGTTTGAATTGTGCCTGTATTAATACTACCGCTACTACTTTGAATAGTCACATCTCCACTACCCGCATTACCAAAAGATGCGATGTTATTAATATTGACAACACCACTAGCATCCAGACTAATATCACCTCCTACACCATTTTCAGTATCAGCATAAGTAGCAATATGATTAATATTCAGGTCGCCGTTATTCATAGTTTCCAGAGAAATTTGACCGCCTGTACCATTGATAGCCGTTGAAAAAATAACCCCCGTGTTGATATTGCCGTCATTGTTGATAATATTAACAGATCCACTATCTTCTCCACCAAAAGAACTAATATTGCTAGTAGTAATCTCACCCTGACCTTGCTGAATAATCAAAATGTTGCCTCCAGTACCTTCAGGAGCAGAGGAACTCAAGTTAGCCCGTTCCTCTGCAAAGATAGTAGCGACATCTGGTGAAGATACATCAGCATCAGTAGAAATATTTGCTTCTGCGCCTAATGATAATCCAACGATATCAATATCAAGATCAATAGCTACATCTAAAGGTCCTACAGTGGTATCAATATTTCCATTAGTCGTTTCCAGAGTAATATTACCACCCCTTGTTCCACCACCGCTAAAGCTTTCGATAAAACCTGTAGTAATATTTTCTGTAGCGCTAAGGGTGACATTTCCCCCTTCCCCTTCTGCGGAAAAAGATAATAGCTGACCAACACTCGTATCTATTGCACCATCCGCAAAAATAGAAATATTGCCACTATTACCACTACCTGCGGTAAATGATGCTATGGTTCCTGTTTGGATACTACTATCACCTGTAATATTAACATCTCCACCGTTACCATCACCTTCTGAAAAGGATAAAATCGTTTCCACTTGGATATTACCAGGGGCGAAAATCTCCACATTACCACCGTTACCTGTTTGTGAAGAAGAAGCAAACTCACCTGGAGCATCAATAATACCTGTTTGACTTTCGAGCATAATGTTACCGCCACTGCCACTTGTGCCATCAGAACGGGAGTCAATATTAGCAGCGTTCGTTTTAGGAGTGCTGTCAGTAATAATTCTAATATCGCCTTGACTGAAAATACTAATGTTACCCCCGTTTCCTTTATCACTATAGGAAGTGATTTCGGCGTTAGTGGTCACTGTGCCTTCTGTACTTATAATACTAATATCACCACCTGCTGGACGATTATTTTGTTCTTCCACTTGAGACTGAGTTCTAGTAGCATTATCTGAATTTCTTCCAGGGGATGGAATATTTTCGGGGTCTCCTGCTGAGGAAATAATAGCATCTGTAATAATATTACCTTTGGCACTGACACTGATATCTCCTGCTGCACCTTGACGAGAAAATGACTCTATATCTCCTACCGTTATATTACCTTCATCAGCTTTGAGAGTAATAGCTCCACCCCCACCAGTAGTATTTTCTCCAGAGTTAGAATTTGTTGGCTCCGGGTTTTGCGCTCTCTGAGCTATAGGTTCGCCACTAGAGGAAAGTATCTCACCTATTGTTAAATTGCCTTGAGTGCTAGTAATATTAATTGCACCACCATCACCATTACCGTCTGAATAGGAAGAAATTGCTTCTGATGTGATATCACCAGGGGCATTAATATCTATATCACCGCCTTTACCTGTTTGGGATGAAGAAGATAACTCACCTTCGATAGTAATATTACCTGTTTTACTTTCTATAAAAATCTCACCACCATTAGTCCTATTGGTGCTATCAGTACGGGAGTCAATAGCTCCTGTACGAATATCAATATCACCATCACCGATAATACTAATATTTCCCCCTGGTCCGTCATTGCTATAGGAAATAATTTCTCCTTGAGTTTTCACCGTACCCTCTTTACTTTCGATACGAATATTACCGCTTTGTCTACCTGTTGGTTCCTCAACCTGAGACTGAGTTATGGTCTGATTTCCTGAATTTTCTCCTCCCACAGCAGGTCTCTCTTCTGGGTCTGCTGCAGAGGAAATTATTTCATTTGTGGTAGTAATATTGCCTTTAGCTTCAAGGGTTATACTTCCCCCTGAACCTTCACGAGAAAATGACTCTATATCTCCTACATCTATATTACCTTCAGCTTCTAGAGTAATATTTCCACCTTGACCACCTTGGTTTCCTCCCGCGAATGTTTGTGAACCAGGGGTTTCATCTATTTCTTCACCACTGAAAGAACCTAATTCACCACTGGTTGTATTAATATCTCCACCTGTACTTTCGAGGGTAATATTGCCACCGTTACCATTACCTTCTGAAAAGGAAGAAATTGTTCCTGATGTGATATTACCTATTGCTCTAATCTCTACTGAACCACCTTCACCTGTTTGGGATGAGGAAGACAGCTCACTATTGATAGTTATAGCGCCTGTTTTACTTTCAATTTTAATGGAACCACCATTACCACTACTATCAGCACGAGAGTCAATAGTCGCTTCATTACCAATATTAACTTCACTATTACCAATAACATCAATCTTACCCGCATTTCCTTGATTACTATAGGAAATAATTTCTCCTTGAGTTTTCACCGTACCCTCTGTACTTTCGATACGAATATTACCGCTTTGTCTACTTGTTGGTTCCTCAACTTGAGACTGAGTTATAGTCTGATTTCCTGAATTTTCTCCTCCTACAGCAGGTCTATCTTCTGGGTCTGCTGCAGAAGAAATAATTTCACTTGTGGTAGTAATATTACCCTTAGCTTTGAGGGTAATACTACCCCCCGAACCTTCACGAGAGAATGACTGTAAAACTCCTGCATCTATTTTACCTTCAGCTTCTAGAGTAATATCTCCACCTTGACCTCCTTGGTTTTGCCCTGCTAGGGTTTGTGAGTTTTGGTTTTGATTTATTTCTTCACCACTGAAAGAACCTAATTCACCACTGGTTGTATTAATATCTCCGCCTGCGGAAATCTTTATATTCCCACCATTACCTGTTTGGGATGAAGAAGATAACTCACTATTGATAGTAACGTTACCTGTTTGACTTTTGATTTCAATATTACCACCATCACTGCTAGTTCCAGCGCGGGAATTAATACCTGCTTCCTCATCATCTGTTTGATTACTACTAATATTAATATCGCCATCACCAATAATAGTAATATCGCCCCCTGTACCTTGGCGAGAAAATGATTCTACAGATCCTGCATCTATCTTACCTTTAGCTGTTAGAGTAACATCTCCTCCTTGACCATTACCTTCTGAACGAGAGTTAATAGTACCTGTTATCAAATCCGTATTACTGATAATATTTACATTTCCCGCATTTCCTAATTGTGAAAAGGAAGATAACTCACCATCACTGGTATCAACATTTCCACCTGTACTTTCGAGGTTAATACTCCCACCTTGACCATTACCTTTTGAACGGGAGTCAATACTACCTGTTGTCAAATTTCCACTACTGGTAATATTCACACCTCCAGCATTTCCTAATTCGGAAAAGGAAGATAACTCACCACTACTGGTATCAACATTTCCACCTGTACTTTCGAGGTTAATACTCCCACCTTGACCATTACCTTTTGAACGGGAGTCTATATCACTTGTCGTGAGATTACCACTACTAATAATATTTACACCTCCCGCATTTCCTAATTCCGAAAAAGAAGATAACTCACCAATACTGGTATCAACATTTCCGTCTGTACTTTCGAGGTTAATACTCCCACCTTGACCACTACCATTTGAACGAGAGTCTATATCACTTGTCGTGAGATTACCACTACTAATAATATTTACACCTCCCGCATTTCCTAATTCNTACTTTCGAGGTTAATACTCCCACCTTGACCACTACCATTTGAACGAGAGTCTATATCACTTGTCGTGAGATTACCACTACTGGTAATATTCACACCTCCAGCATTTCCTAATTGAGAAAAGGAGGATAACTCACCTTCGATAGTAATAGCACCTGTTTGACTTTCTAGAATAATATTTCCACCAGCACCATCGACATCGCTACGGGAATTAATCTCATTACCTATATTAAGATCGGTAAAACTTTCCACAGTGACACTACCACCATCACCAGTAGTGGCAAAACTATTTATTGCTGCTGTGGTAGTTACCGATCCTTCTGTACTTTTAATACTAATATCACCACTACTAGCAACATTTTCCTCCGTCTGTGTTATTGCTGCTAGGATGTTACCATTGTCCGGGTCTCCAGCACTAGAAAGAATTCTGTCTGTAGTAATGTCACCTTTTGCTTCTATAATTATATTGCCACCTGAACCGTCACGAGAAAATGATTCTAGATTTGATTCACCCTCAGTTCCGGCAGTAGTATCAATAGTTCCCTCTGCTTTTAGGATAATACTTCCTCCATCACCACTACCAGAATTTTCTGAGTCTTCTGCTTCTCCAAAGTCTCGACCAGCAAAAGAAGAAATATTTCCAGTTGTGATATTGCCATCACTGGTAAGACTGACAGTTCCTGCATTTCCACTACGGGAAGAGGAGGCGAGTTCACCAGCACTGCTATTAATATTTCCACCTATACTTTCTAGAGTAATATTCCCACCTCGACCATTACCATCCGAACTGGAGTCAATACCACCTGTTATCAAATCACCAAAACTTTTGATATTGACATCTCCAGCATTTTCTGTTTGGGAAAAAGAACTTAAGAAACCACCACTGGTATTAACATTTCCACTTGTACTTTCCAGAGTAACACTCCCACCTTGACCATTAGTTGAATTAGAGTCAATAGCACCTGTTATTAAATCATTATTACTCGTTATGGCAACATTTCCTGCATTCCCGTCAGTAGCAGCAGAAAATATTTCACCTATAGTTGTATCAACACTTCCACCTGTACTTTCCAGGGTAATATCTCCACCTGTACCTGCTATTGTCACAGAATTAATTTTACCTGTTTTCAGATCGCTAAAACTTTTTATCTTCACATTTCCCGCATCTCCTGTATCGGAAAAAGAACCTAATTCACCAAGACTGGTATCAACATTTCCACCTGTACTTTCTAGACTAATATTCCCACCCCGACCATTTTCTGAATTAGACGTAATATTACCTGTGATTAAATTCTCATTACTTTTAACATTTACATTTCCAGCATTTCCCTGAATAGAAAGAGAAAATATTTCTGCATTCCCTGCGACTCCAGTAGTATCAATACTCCCATTGGTACTCTCTATCGTGACATCTCCACCATCACCAGCAAATGTTGATGATTCAATATTTTCAGTCTTAATATCTCCAAAAGCTTTAATAGTTACACTTCCAGCATTTCCGCTAACGGCAGCAGTGTCTATTTCTGCTGTGGTAGTTACTGCTCCTTCTGTACTTTCAATAGTAATATTACCGCTATTACTACTATTTATTTCTGTCTGTGTTGTTCCTGTAGTTACGCTAGCACCTGCCATCGGTTCACCAGCAGTGGAAAAAACTCCCCCTGTAGCAATATCGCCTTTGCTGGTAATGCTAACTATACCTCCAGCGCCAAGACGAGAAAATGATTCTAGAGTTCCGGCGCTAGTATCAATAGTTCCTCCTGCTGTCAGAGTAATATCCCCTCCACTACCAGTACCATTTTGATTAGAGTTAGTATTAGTCGAATTTTCTAAGTCTCCATCTACATCCAATGGTTCGCCTGCGGAAGAAAATATGTCTCTAGTTTTAATATTCCCCTGACTGGTAATACTGACATTTCCTGCATCACCCCCAACGGAATAAGAAGATAATTCTCCACTACTGGTATCAATATTACCACCTGTACTTTCCAGGGTAATATCTCCACCATTACTACTACCATCTGAACGGGAGTCAATATTACCTGTTTTTAAATCCCCATTACTTGTAATAGCAACATTTCCACCACTCCCTTGCAAAGAACCAGAAAATATTTCATTGGCAGTTGTATCAACTTCACCACCACTATTTATGGTAACGTTCCCACCTCTATTATTACCTCCTGTGGAAACATTAATTTCACCTGTTTTAATATCACCATCAGCACTAAGAAAAACATCCCCACCACTGGTTGATGCTGAATTGGCGTCAAGGGTGGTTTGAGTAGTATCAATATTCCCACTACTAGAAATAGTAATATTGCCTGGTTGGCTATCAGGAGTTGATGTAATTATCCTTTCAGTTAAAGTCAAATTCCCATTAATACTTATTTCAATATCCCCGCCATCAAAAGTTGAAATACCTTCTACTTCTTCACTAACTCCACCAATAGTTAAATTATTTATTGACTCCAGAAATAGCCCTTTTTCTCCTATGAATACTTCTAAGTTATTTACATCTATACGCAAGGGAGCTTCAGTTAAACCTACACCACCAATACTTTCAGTTTGAAATATTGCTCGGTCGGCAGTAATTAAAGAATTAGGAGAAACTCGTCTAATATTTCCTCGATTAGCATTAACTAATAGTTGACCAGTAGTAGTTAAATTAGCCAGATTTATATCACCATTTTCTCCTAAACTTCCTAGTAGAATTGTAATATCCCCACTACCTGAATTTAATGTTGTTCCTTCTGCTTGATTAATAGAACCTGCTCCTGGTTCGCGATTATTAATATCGGCTCCATCATCATTACCAAAAAGACTAATATTACTATTACCACTGGATGTATTTATATCGGCATTTAGATTAATACTTCTTCCTGCTGTTAATTCTATAGAGTCAGAAGTTTCTATTGGTTGATTAACAGTTATATCATTATCAGCTTGAAGAATAATTTCACCATCTAAACCTTCTATTTCTGTAGCAGAAAATGTCTGATTATCTCCTTCATTTTGATTCGGTGTTTTGGCTCCAATAATTATATTTTTCGGGTCAAATAATATTGTTCCTGCTTCTCCTAATGCTGCACTAACATTAACATTTCCATCAAAAATTAATTCTTGTTTGCCAGATATTTCAACAAACCCTCCATCACCAAAAAATTCTCCTCCTTTAGCACTAATATTTCCTGCAAAATTAGTCGTATCATCTGACCAAATTATGACTTGACCGCCGTTTCCATTATTAATACTATCCGCAGAAATAAAAGAGTTATTGTTAACAAAAGTTTGCTGAGAATTGTTCCCAATTCCATCACCTTGAAAGTCGCCTCCAATTAATATTCTTCCTCCACCATTTAAACCATTGGCCTGAATATTTGCATCAATAACTGCCACGCGATCGCCCAACACATTAATTTGTCCACCGCTTCCTTGATCAGAGGAATTTGATACATCAATATTTCCAGAGGCAACTGCTAATCCTTCTGTACCTGTTAAAACTAAATTACCTTGAGCATCTACTACCACAGATGAGGCATCATTTGTTTCGCCACCTGTTAACAACTGTGCTAGTGATAATGGTGTAATTGACTGCCCCGATAAATGTGCAGAAGAAGGTGATATATCTAAACTCAAAACATGGCCTGCTTGAGAGATCCGCAAGGTATCCCCACCATTAACTGCAGCGATGGTAATGTTTCCACCTGCCGTAGATAGTTCACCTGTATTGACAACTGTACCGCCAAGGAGAGTAAGATTGTTTCCTGGATTTAAACTTAAGTTTCCCTCATTAACTATAGCGCCTGGGTTAGAGACATCAAAATGATAACCACTGGGATTACCTACTAAATTTGAGTAGTTATTTGTACCCATTGCTTTAAACCAGAAGTTATTGTCGTTGAAACCTATACCTGTGGCAGTAGTAACACTAAAGGAAGCGGGCACATTGAGGGTAGCATTAGGGCCAAATATTATTCCGGCGGGGTTCATTAAGAAGAGATTTGAGTTCCCACCAACTACTTGAATTAAGCCATTTATAGTAGAAGCATTTCCTCCTGTGACTCTACCCAGAATGTTGCGAATGTCTGGAGTTGTAAGGAAATTTGCGGTTTGATTAGATTCAACGTTAAATTGGCTAAAACTATGAAATAGGTTTGCACCGTTGCTGCTGGGAGTGCCACCTTGGATATTAAATTGGTTGCCGTTTTGGTTGACTGTAGTTCCTGTACCGTCTGTTGCTGGGATAATAGGTTGACTATAAGCAGGGATGGCGACTGTTCCCAATAGAGAAACAAAGGCCATCAGAGGATAAAGATGTAATGTTAATAGCTTCATCTAATTGACTGAGTATTTACTTTTTCTGAAAAAAATAATTATGATTAGCTCCAGTATATCTTTTCCATTCTATCAGTTACCAAAATAATCAGCATTCAGAAGTCAAAATGAACAGTAGGGACGTTCCATGGAACGTCCCTACAAGGTTTTGGTTGTGATGATTTGGTTTATGTATCTGAAAAGCGCTGTAATGGTGATTACAGCGCTTTTCATTTTAGCAGAATACAAAATAGGGAAGTTGTACGCAACTTTCCTACAGAATTATCATTTTATTTATGTAGTTCATTGACATGAAAACTACTCCAGGTAGAAACCGGGTTTATTACCCTAGTTATTTGTTTTAAAATTACGAGTTTATAAATCCGGTTTCTTGTTTAATTTTTAGCTAAAACTTAGTCAATATTTACTTTGACAACTTTATTTTTCTCAGCTTCAGCTTTAGGTAAATGTAGATGTAAAATACCATCTTTGTAGTCAGCTTTTACTTGGTCATTTTGAACCCTCACAGGTAGAGAAATTACTCGTTGGAAACTACCATAACGAAATTCAGAACGAGTCATACCTTCTTCTTCTGTCTTAGTTTCTTGACGACGTTCTCCTTTAATTGCCACTGCTTCGGCAGTTACTTGTACATCTAAATCTTTCGCTTCTAAACCTGGGATTTCCAGTTTTAAATCAATAGAATCATGGTTTTCATGTATTTCTGCTGCTGGTGTAAATGCCATGCCTTTTTCTTCACCATTGAAAGTTGGAGCGAAAGTATCAAATAAACGATTCATTTCTTTTTGCAAAGAGTCTATTTCACGCCAGGGATGAAAACGAACAATAGACATATTTATTACCTCCTAAAACGATGTTTTATATATTGATTTAATTTGTTGTTTCTGTTCCTATTTTAGATTCGGTTTTGTGTTAAGTAAGTGTGGTGAATGGGAAAGATGCAATCGCAATTTCCGTACTTTTTTATTAGACTTAGGGAAAAACCGGGTTTATTACCCTGATTATTTCTTTTAAGATTACGAGTTGATTAACCCGGTTTCTTGTTTAATATTTAGCTAAAATTTAGTCAATACTTACTTTCACAACTTTATTTTTCTCAGCTTCAGCTTTGGGTAAATGTAGATGTAAAATACCATCTTTGTAGTCAGCTTTTACTTGGTTATTTTGAACCCGGGCAGGTAGAGAAATTACTCGTTGGAAAGCACCATAACGAAATTCAGAACGAGTCATACCTTCTTCTTCTGTCTGAGTTTCTTGGCGACGTTCTCCTTTAATTGCCACTGCTTCGGCAGTTACTTGTACATCTAAATCTTTCGCCTCCAAACCAGGTATTTCCAGTTTTAAATCAATAGAATCATGGTTTTCGTGAATTTCTGCTGCTGGTGTAAATGATATTCCTTTTTCTTCACCATTGAAAGTGGGAGCAAAAGTATCAAATAAATGATTCATTTCTTTTTGCAAAGAATCAACTTCACGCCAGGGAGAAAAACGAACAATAGCCATATTTATTACCTCCTAAAAAGATGTTTTATGTATTGATTTAATTTGTTGTTTCTGTGTTCTATTTTAGATTCGGTTTTGTGTTGAGTAAGTGTGGTGAATGGGAAAGATGCGATCGCAATTGCCGTACTAGAGTTTTTTGATGGATATAGTATCCAAAACTTTCCCAGTTTTTTCCACCACAACCTTGCTTAAATTTGAGTTGAAGTAAATTGATTTTTATTCAACTTGTCTTTATTGTAATCAAAGTGAAAAAATTATCGAATTCGGTTCCTCCCTCCCATGCGATCGCGATTTCCGTACAACTATCGTTTGGTTGAATAAATCTACTTATTAGCACCTAAGTAAGTCAGTATTAAAATTCATGGTTATCAGAAAGCAGGAAACATAACGTTGAAGCGAAGAGATTTCTGATAATTCTACTTTTTGTTATATACCTTATTTTTTCGTGGTTACCTACTTAATCTTTAGTATGAGGAGCAAAATTAGAATATAACTATGTTATCATGCTACACGAATGGAGGATGAATATAAATGTAGTAAGGGAATTAGCAGAGTAACTGAAATATATCCCCTTACTTGATTTTCGGCGTTGCTGATGGGTGGGTATAATTTGTATTTATTGGTAATTACTAAACTATTGAATAACAAATACTTAAGATTATTCAATCTTTATTTTCATACCTTGATTCAGCAACCCCTAAAATTAATGTCCTCGTGGATTTTGACAGAACGCATAAGTATCAAACATCGCTCCCACTAAACTACAAGTAATAGCAATTACTAAACATCCTTGCCAGGGATGGCCACTACCGAAAGTTGCTAAGAATTGCCAAATTTGGGCAATACCAGATTGACCAATTCTTTGTAAACTGGGAAGATGACTAATTAAAGCAAAGCTCATCCAACTAGCCCCAATCAACATCATAGGAGTTATAAAGCTAAAGATAGTTGTGAGTAGTAAAGAACGTAGCAAATCAGTTAAAATACCCATAATAATAATTAACCATAAGTCCAGATATAACTGCCACCTCAGTAGCAAGTTAACCAAATAGGCTAACTTATTTCTAAGATAGAGAGCGATCGCTTAAAATCGGTAAATCTGTCAGAAAACTTCAATTTTGGTTTAAAAATCTTGTTGAAGATTGGTAAATTTCTCTCATTGTTTGATTTATTGTTCTAATTTATTAATTTCTATTGAATAAGATTACTTTTCGATTAACTTTTGGGTCATGGGGACCACGGATGTTGGCTGCTACATATTTAGCGGGCCAGGTAGTTGTTCATTTGCTAAAGGGCAAAATTTATCGTCGTAATACCATTGATCAAATGGCGATAGTAGGTCCACAGTCCCTACTAATTGTCTTATTGACAGCTAGTTTTGTCGGTATGGTATTTACTATTCAGGTAGCCAGGGAACTTGTAGCTTTTGGTACAGCTAATATGGTCGGGGGAATGTTGGCTCTAACTTTAACTAGAGAACTTGGTCCTGTCTTGACAGCAGTCGTTGTTGCAGGGCGAGTGGGTTCAGCATTTGCAGCAGAAATAGGCACAATGAAGGTGACAGAGCAAATAGATGCTTTATATATCCTGAAAACAGATCCAGTGGATTATTTAGTTATTCCCAGAGTTATTGCTTGTGGTGTAATGATGCCAATCTTAACTTTGTTATGTTTGGTAGCTGCTATACTTGGTGGACTAATAATTGCAGTGAATCTATATGATATTCCCCGAAGTATATATATAGATTCTGTCCAGGATTTTCTAACTATTTGGGATTTGTGTAGTGGATTAACTAAATCAGTTANGATCCAGTGGATTATTTAGTTATTCCCAGAGTTATTGCTTGTGGTGTAATGATGCCAATCTTAACTTTGTTATGTTTGGTAGCTGCTATACTTGGTGGACTAATAATTGCAGTGAATCTATATGATATTCCCCGAAGTATATATATAGATTCTGTCCAGGATTTTCTAACTATTTGGGATTTGTGTAGTGGATTAACTAAATCAGTTATATTTGGTGTTTTAATTGCTGTAATTGGTACAAGTTGGGGTTTAACTACTACTGGTGGGGCAAAGGGGGTAGGTAAATCTACAACTACAGCAGTTGTGACATCTTTAATATCTATCTTTATTTTTAATTTCTTTCTATCTTGGGGAATGTTCCAAGGTCTAGGTGGGGCCATGAAGCAAGGTCTTTAAAATAGAGAAGAGTCAAAAAATATTAGAGAGTGTCATAAAATCACTAAATCAAGATCAAAAACTATGAATTTTTCTTAGTTTAGTGAGAGAAAGTAAAAATAGACATCTCTTACAATAAAAAATAAAATTAATTATTACACTCTTATTCATCAATTATTTCCCCCTATTCCCTACTCCCTACTCCCTACTCCCTCTTTTAATAAATTTACATAAAGCCATGACTACTATTTCTACCTCAGAAGCAAAACAAACTATTGAACTTGCTCCTAGTTATAAAATACCTTTAGTGCTAATAATTGCTGCATTACCTTTGGTATTTGTACAAAAGTGGGTAAGTTTAGCGATCGCTATACTAGGAATTTTTCTATTAGTTGAAACATTAATTCTCCGTCTGAAATTTACAGAAACAGCCTTAGAAGTATACCTTTCAGATAAACTTTTACGAAACTTTCCTTATCAAGATTGGCTCAATTGGGAAATATACTGGTCTCCTGTCCCAATTCTGTTCTATTTTAGAGAAGTTAAGAGTATCCACTTTCTACCAATTATTTTCGATCCTAAAATGTTGCAAACTTGCCTGGAAAAATACTTTCCTTTAAATCAGGATTGAAGTAGCACTTAGCTATCAGCTTCTAGGAGGGTGTATAATGGAGGATTAAAACCCCATGAACAGGTATTAGGCGCTTGTTCAAATATATTGGGGAATTAAACCCTTAAATTTTGAGCTGTTAACGTAGTTACGACCCAGGAGGCTAGCTAGATGCTGTTTGTGGAACATTCCGTTAGGAAAAGCTGATAAGTAGTTAAATGAGAAGATATAAAATTTTGGGTTTGAAAAACAAAACTCTTTCTGGGTTATTCCCACTTCAGAAATTACTATCGCTACACTAAACCTGCGGTTATTTTTCCCTCTAATTAATAGTAGAAATTTTGCATATTTTTTTCCATGATTTACCCAGACGAAATACAACCAGAAGAACAAAAAGAAAAATCTAATACCTTAAATGAAATAAGTCCTTCAGCTTCAGACTTAGATGAAAAAATTGAAACTAAAACTCTTCCTACAAATCCAGAAGTTTCTGAGTCTTATGAACCTGATATAAATCAACCAATTGAAGTAGCATACGTTCCATTTGTTGAAGATAATTCTATAGATTCTGCTAGTTTGACTGAGGAGTCTACAACTCCGCCAGTTGAGAAAATTGAAGAAGAATTGACCTCAGAAGTTACTGACCTTGAACAGCAAGAACAAAATTTAAAAGAAGAAATAGCTACTCTACAAGAAACTAAGGCTAAATTACAACAAGAAGTAATTGCCCAGACTAAGGCTATAGGGCGTTTAGTGCCAGAAGCTTTAAGTCAGTTAGAACAACGTAGACAAACATTGCAAGTAGAGGTAGAAAAACTAGAGCGTCGCAAAGAACGTATTCAAAAGGAGATGCGCACTACTTTTGCTGGTGCTTCTCAGGATTTGGCAATTAGAATTCAGGGGTTTAAAGATTATTTGGTGGGAAGTTTGCAGGATTTGGCTGTTGCTGCTGAACAGTTAGAATTGGCCCCACAGCCAGAGGAATATTCTACTCCTGTGAAGGAAGATACTCCTAAATCTACAAGAAATTCTGAAAATCCCAAATTTGCCGAAATGGGTTTTGAGGAACAAACTAGACAAATTCGCCAGATTCTTGACGAATATCGGAATATGCCTGATTATTATGGCCCACCTTGGAGATTACGGCGTACATTTGAGCCGATCCATGCAGAACGGGTTTCCAATTGGTTTTTCTCTCAGGGTGGTCGTGGTGCGCTGCGAAATATGGGTAGTCGGTTACAAAATATTTTGGTTGCTTCGGCGATTATTTCTGTACTGAGAGATTTATATGATACAAGGGTACGCGCTTTGGTCTTGGCTAATTCTCCTGAGCGTTTGGGAGAGTGGCGTCGGGGTTTACAGGATTGTTTGGGGATTGACCGTCGTGATTTTAGTCCTGACCGGGGTGTAGCTTTGTTTGAGGATGCGGAGGTTTTGGCCCAAAAGGCTGACCGATTGCTTAAGCAGGGCAAGTTACCAATTATTGTGATTGATGATACGGAAGATAGAATTAGTCTTTCTATGTTACAGTTTCCTTTATGGTTAGCTTTTGCTCCTGAACCTAATTCTCAAAACTCANGTTTTGGCCCAAAAGGCTGACCGATTGCTTAAGCAGGGCAAGTTACCAATTATTGTGATTGATGATACGGAAGATAGAATTAGTCTTTCTATGTTACAGTTTCCTTTATGGTTAGCTTTTGCTCCTGAACCTAATTCTCAAAACTCAATGGATAGGTTTTAATTAAGAGGAAGAAGGAAGAAGGAAAGAAGGAAGAAGGAAGAAGGAAGAAGGAAGAAGGAGTTATTGAACCGGCGCAAAAGGGAGAAACTTTTTTATTCCTAATTGTTAGGACTTTTTTCCTAACAATCTCTTACTAATTGATAATGGATAATTGATAATGAAAGAGTTTTTTAAATCTCTAATTTTCTTTCCCTATTTCTATCTAACTATCTATGGATAATTAATAATTGATAATGGATAATTGATAATGAAAGAGTTTTTTAAATCTCTAATTTTCTTTCCCTATT
This sequence comes from Hydrocoleum sp. CS-953, assembly GCF_002260545.1. GTDB lineage: Bacteria > Cyanobacteriota > Cyanobacteriia > Cyanobacteriales > Microcoleaceae > Trichodesmium. Next base: position 19,578 of record NZ_LGSU01001488.1, read on the forward strand.
TCTATCTAACTATCTATGGA
>NZ_LGSU01001489.1 GCF_002260545.1 Hydrocoleum sp. CS-953
CGCCCCTACTGTGGTCTACTGTGCAGGAAAACGGCTGTAAGACCAGAGTTCTATTGAGCCAGAATTAATCTTAACTACACTCATCCTAGTCTTATTGCTGATGGCTGACAGCTAATAGCTGAATGCTTACTAACATTCTTTTTTTTAATTGGTATAACCTTAATGCTCTAATTCATTAAAAAAGCTGAATGCTGAATGCTAATAGCTGAATGCTTACCTTCCTTCTTCAAATATGAACAATTTCAACTTTTTCAAATCTGCCTATTTTTGGTGTTTCTGCTTTACCATAATTTTCCTACTTTCCCTAGACTTTTGGTCATGGAAACAAACAATTTCCTTTTCATTTTTCCATCTCCCACCCTGGATTTTATATTTTATTGGTTTGCAAATTATCCTCGCCTGTGCTATTTTTATTTTCTCTCAAACTTTCTGGAAATCTGAAACTGAAGAGTAAGCATTCAGCTATTAGCAGTCAGCTATCAGCAATAATAGCCTGTGCTTAAGGAGGGAGTTTAAATAAATATAGACTTTAGAGTTAACTTTTGTAGTAAGATTTTTCTAGTTTAATTAAATATTGCTTTTATCACTCACTAAAAGCAATAGCTGAATTTCGCAGCTCCTCCGCAGGAGGCTAGCTGACGGCTGAATGCTTAGACTGAAGAGGAAAATTAATCGTGCTTGAAAACCTAATTCCTTACTTATTTATTGGTGCATATTTACTCTCTACTTTAATCATCGGAATTATTGGTTATCGTAGCCAACAAAATACACCAGAAGATTACTTTCTAGCAGATAGAAAAATTGGCTCTGTAGTTCTATTTTTTACTCTCATTGCCACAAATTTTAGTGCCTTTGCTTTTCTCGGACTTTCTGGTGCTGGTTATCGCATTGGCATAAGTTATTATCCCATGATAGGATTTGGTACTGCCCTCGTCGGAATTACGTTTTATTTCATCGGTTATAAAGTTTGGCTTTTTGGCAAAGAAAAAGGTTTAATTACCCCCTCCGAATTAATCGAAAATCGCCTCCCCAGTCAACCACTTAAACTATTATTTTTAGCCGTGATGGTAATTTTTACCATACCTTACTTAACCCTACAACCAATTGGTGGGGGTTATATGATAGAAAATTTAACTAATGGGCAAATTCCCTATTTTTTTGGAGCAGCTTTTTTGACTTTCATCATTGTTTTATATGTGTTTGTGGGGGGCATGAAAAGTGTAGCCTTAACCGATGTTTTGCAAGGGGTATTAATGTTTGTTTTAATGATAGTTGCAGTAATAGCTATATCCCAAAGTATCGGTGGCTTTACTGAAGCTAATCAAACTGTTTATCAACTTAAACCAGACCTTTTTTCTCGTTCTGGCACGAATAATTTTTTCACTCCCCACAAATGGTTTAGTTATATGTTGCTTTGGGGTTTAAGTGTGCCGATGTTTCCCCAAATGTTTATGCGGTTTTATACTCCGAAAAATGCTAATTCCCTCAAACTTTCTGCTAGTTTATATCCATTAATTACTTGCACAATGTTTATTTGCCCCGTTTTAATTGGAATGTGGGGTCATATTAATTTNACGAATAATTTTTTCACTCCCCACAAATGGTTTAGTTATATGTTGCTTTGGGGTTTAAGTGTGCCGATGTTTCCCCAAATGTTTATGCGGTTTTATACTCCGAAAAATGCTAATTCCCTCAAACTTTCTGCTAGTTTATATCCATTAATTACTTGCACAATGTTTATTTGCCCCGTTTTAATTGGAATGTGGGGTCATATTAATTTTCCCGATTTAGTTGGAAAAGAAGCAGATAGAATTTTTCCCATGATGTTAGCTGAATATACCTCAACTGCCATTGCTTCATTAGTAATGGTGGGAGCTTTAGCAGCCTTCATGTCAACTCTTGATTCTCAACTTTTAGCATTAAGTTCTATGATTACTAGGGATATTTATATTGTTTATATTCGTCCTCAAGCTTCCCTAAGTGAACAAACTTTTGTTGGCAAAATTTTAATCGTTATTTTAGCAATAATTGGTCTGATTTTAGCAGCAAATCCTCCAGCGACAATTGCAGCGATCGCCACTCAAGCTTTTACTGGTTTAGCAGTATTATTTCCCACAGTTATTGCTGCTTTATATGGCAAAAATATTTCACCTCTGAGTTGTATAATTTCGATTATTTTTGGTGAGATAGCAGTTATTGGTTTTCAGGTAGGTATTATTCCTAAAAGTTTTGCTTTAGGATTTTTGCCAGTAGTGCCAATAGTGGTAATTTGTAGTTTAATTATTGTCATAACATTAGGCATTACTAAATTAGGTGAACAGGAGAAAAAGTAGGAAGGTTATATGGAACCTCCCTACAATTAGATTGAATTGATAGGATTATTAAAGTATAATATTATTTAAGCATCAAACTGACCGAAAAATTTGGGTCTCAAGCATCCTCTTTTAAGGGGATAAAAAAAGAATCTTCGGTATTTCAAGCCTCCTGGTTTCCTACGGAATGCTGCGCAAACAGCAGGAGGTACTGATAACTGTTAACGCAGTTCCTCTGCAAGAGGCTAACTGTTAACGAAGTTACGACCATAGGAGGCTAACTGAAATGACCTCTGCTAGCATTTTTTTAGTATAAAAAAGGGTTAAACTTTTACCTATAAATGCTTTTATACTTAATCAGGAAACCCTATATTAATTTAATAATAAAAATTTGGTAAGTGGGAAACCAGTTTGTTTCCACGGCAGGATGGAAAAAACACAATGGGCAACCTATAGGAATCAGTTTTTCATGCCTATTTCCTACTCCCTATTCCTTTATTCAATTTGACATCAGATTTTTGAGCAATAACTCCTACTGTGGCATAATAAATAGCCGATGAATTGGGGTCATCTGCAAATAAATAATAGTTTTCAATGTCAGACTGACTTGCTTTACCAGTTACAATATATTTTTGTGCAAGCTGCATTGTAGACATTTTCATCATTTTAGCTATTCCCGATCCTCCAGTAGAAACAGGAGTATCATTTTCTAGAGATAACTTTTGCCAGTCATACTTCTGAAATATATCTGGCAACTTCCCCCCTAAAGCGTAATCAATTCCTTTATCTGCGAACATCTGCTGAATAGCAAGATTAACTTGATTGAAAGATTGACACATTGCATTCTCTCCCACAATAGCTTTAGCTGCAGAAAAATCTGGTTCTTCAATGACTATCCATCCACCAGGTTTGAGCAAATCTAACATCTTCGATAAGGCAACTTCAAAGTCTGGGATATGGATAAGTAGGTAACGTGCATGAATTAAATCAAATGATTGATTTTCCAGGGCAAGATGGCGAACATCTTCTTGTAATACCTCAAGATTCGATGATTGAACATTCGCTAAAAAACGAGTATCTATATCCACTGCAACTACTTTTCCACTTTCTCCAACAATTGTTGCTAACCATTGAGCGATCGCTCCTGCTCCTGCTCCCACTTCCAAACATTGCCATTTGTTCGTAATTCCAGTTGTTAAAATTCGTTGGCGAGTTTTGGGGTCAAAAATTTGTTCGATCGCCTGTAGTCGCTCTAATTCTTTAAGATTTTGAGCATCACTAAATATATAAGATGTTGACATTTATAAATTGTCCTTTCTTGTTTTGTTACTTAGGCGTTGGTAATTAATGAGATGATTTATCTTTTGGGATAGCTCCCCTGTGACAACCCCGGTGAGGGCAACCAGGGAGAAATTACCAAGACAAATTTCATCTTTTGATTTACCAATGCCATTAGTTATATTTCCAACTAAAATTCTCAGATATGTAACTAAGATACCCAAAAGCTTAGAATTATTTTAAACTTTCACTTGTAATAGAAATGATTGATACAATTTTAGTTGTTCAAGGGCCGGAATTAAAGTCTGTGAAGCGTGGTCTTAACTGTAGGTTATCTCTAGCTCCGAAATTGTTACCTCTACCAATAGGTTTTACATCTGCTACTCGCTATTTGCATCAATGGCAAAAAAAACAGGATTTTTCCTCTCAGCAACCATCAACAGTATTGGTAATGGGATTATGCGGTAGTCTCTCTAGTCAATATCAACCTGGAGATGTGGTTATTTATGATGAGTGTGTTTTATTTGATGAGTCTCAGTTACTTCGGCAAAAGTGCAATGAGGTGTTAACTAGGAAGTTGCAAAATCATTTACAAGAAAAAGCTTCTTTAGTAAGAGGTTTAACTAGCGATCGCTTCATCTACAAGGCGGAGGAAAAACAACTACTGGGAAAAAATACTGGTGCAGAAGTCGTAGATATGGAAGGTTTTGCTATTCTCAATTTTTTTGCTAATCTTTCCGTTTCTGTGGCGATGGTGAGAATAATTAGCGATGACTGTTACCATGATCTTCCCGATCTCTCTTCTGCTATAACATCATCTGGAAATTTACAACCTTTACCATTAGCGATCGCTATGTTTCGACAACCACTTGCTGCTTTGCAACTTATTCGAGGTTCGAGGAAAGGATTAAAAGTATTGCAGGAGGTTACAACTTGTCTGTTGACTGATTAAAGAAGTTCTCATTTCAGTTATCAGTTATCAGCTATTCAGCAATCAGTAGTAGACCGACACAGCTAAAATGGTGCGTTACGACGGATTGCTCAATCCCTTTCATAGTCTAAATTTAAGTCGTCTAACACACCCTACAAGTTTTACTACTTCCCTGTCTCCCCACACTCCCCCTCTCCCTACACTTCTCACACTCCCTACTCCCTAAAAAGAATTAAACAGTTACTCTGTGACCACCCAATTTTATTTTCCTTTTCAAACTCATTTAGTAGTCGCGTTACTGTTACACGACTGGTACTAATAATGTCAGCTAATTCTTGATGAGTTAACCGAATATCGAGTATTTGCCCTTCTGGCAGTTGATTTCCAAATCTGTCTGCTAACCATTTTAATAATCTCAACAGTCGCCATTTGATTTTTCTAGAATGAATAATTCTTAAGAGTTCTTGAGTTCTTTGAATATGAGAAAGCATTACTTCTTGAGCATAAAAATAACCCCTTGGTAAAATACTCGCCTCGACAGTAGTTAAACATTCAACTTGATAAGGATAAGAAGGAAAGAGAGGTTGACCAACAATATCTCCTTGACCCCAAAACCCTAAAGTAATCGTATTTTCTTCTTCATTCTTAGTCAGAGTACGAACTACTCCAGAATCTATTCGCCATAATAATACATCTGTCAATGGCATTAGTTGACGGCGTTTAAATTGATGGCTCTTTAATTTAGGGGCGACAGTAATTACTGAATTTAAGCTCACTTTTCTTCTCCTATTTATGTTGCAAAATCTGTATTTTTGTGAGCATTTCCTGGGGAATGCTGCACCAACATTCATCAGTCATCAGCTATCAATTATATCACATCCAGTAGTATAGGTCTCGTAGGGGTTGGGTTACCAATGGATAATGGATAATTGACAATTGATAATTAAAGATAGTTTTCATTATCCATTATTCATTATCCATTATCAATTAATGAACAAACCCCCTACCAAATTTCGAGTTTTTGCCTCTTATGCAACAGTTACTTCTCAGCTAATTTTTTTTGATTAATAGGACTTACGCAGAGACCATATATATAGCGTTAAAAACTATTGCGCAATAGTTTTGTTACTCTATAGATAGTACATTTGCGTAAGTCCTGTAAGTTAATTGTGAATTGCTGGGTTAGTAGCTTGGGAATGGGAGTATTGTGAATTAGCTTCACAGACTTGTAAGGCTTTTGCTAGATTATTATTTGCTTCATAGTCACTACAATTGATTGCTGTTTCAGTGAGTGCGCTATAAGGATGTACAGTACACTTTAAACGATAATCACCTGTAAAAAATGTACAGCGACTACAGGGAATTTGATGTAGTCGTTTAACATAATTTATTCCTGACTGAAACGTTACATAAAAATTACGCAAACTTATAATAATTAGTGATATCATACCAATCATAAAAATGGTACGAGCTAGACTTTGAAGTATTTCTTCAGGGAGAAAATTAATCATAGTTTCAACTATATAAAATAAATGCTTGGTGAAAAATTCCTAGTTAGAGGTAGTAGTATAACTAGCCAAAAACTGAAGCGATCGCTAACTATATTAGTTATAGGGTTTATAAGTTAAAAATAATGTCAAATAAGACACTCTTTTATGTTTGAAATCAGTAACTAATTAGGATTTGCTGAAAAAGTCTGATGTATGAGGGGAGCATTCAAGTAGGGGCATCGTTATATTTGCGACCTACAGTGAGGAATAATGGGAATTACAGAGGAGATAGGAGGAATAATTGTCTGATATTTTTTTCTCCATTGTCTGCTAAAATGCTCACATTTTGAGTAATTCCCTCCTAAAAGCTGGCACTTTTTTACCACTAAAAATGCTTTAGCCTTTATCTGTAAATGCTTTTATACTTAATCAGCAAGCCATAATTAGCAATGATTATATTCTAATTAACTACTGTGCAAATATTCAGCAATAGAACATTTAACTTGCTATTGTTTGTGGAGTAATATCTGATAAAACCAAGCTATTTTCTTGCCAAAATTCTATAAGTGGTTTGGCTACATTTAGAGGTGAAAAATGATGGAAAAAATAACGACCTTCAGGACATTCCCAAATCAGATCTTCTGGTTTTAAAAATGGTTGCCATCNCTTTTTTTACCATTAAAAATGCTTTAGCCTTTATCTGTAAATGCTTTTATACTTAATCAGCAAGCCATAATTAGCAATGATTATATTCTAATTAACTACTGTGCAAATATTCAGCAATAGAACATTTAACTTGCTATTGTTTGTGGAGTAATATCTGATAAAACCAAGCTATTTTCTTGCCAAAATTCTATAAGTGGTTTGGCTACATTTAGAGGTGAAAAATGATGGAAAAAATAACGACCTTCAGGACATTCCCAAATCAGATCTTCTGGTTTTAAAAATGGTTGCCATCCTTGAATTAAATTAGGATCTATAATTTCGTCATCATTGCTACCACATACCATTAAAGGTACAGGAACTTCTCTCGGAATCATACTTTGACGTTTTAACAATGAGTGAGGAGATGGAGATAAATCTAAATCTCTCTCCAATATGTTGACTAAATTTTGAGTAATTTTTCTATCTTGTTCGCCAAATAAACTTTTTACCATATTAGTCAACATTATTTCCCGACTACAAGGTAAAAGATGGCGATGTACATAATAATGTGCTTGCCAATCAACTGTGGGATGAACACCTACAGATAGTAAGGTTAAAGATTTTACTCTTTCTGGATATTTACGAGCATATATTAATCCTACTAATCCACTTGTACTATGACCAATAAGATGAATAGGTTTATTGATAGATTTGAGATAATCATGGAGTAAAGTTACGGCTATATCTAGAGTGCAAGGATCGTCGGGAGTTTGCAAATAATCCCATTCTGCAATTAAAACTTTTCTGGATAAGTAACGAATTAATCGCTGATTAAAAACTTGTAGACTAGGGCTAGTGCTTAACCATAATACATCTGGAATTTTAGACATTGCTCTTGATTCTCCTAAGTTATTCAGATACTAATAAATAAATAGTACCTTTGAGTAGATGATAATTTTTGGAGAAAGAAGTATCTGAAATTAGAAGTATATATTGAGGTTTTCTAGTGGATTTTTTTTTAGTCTCAACTAGATATTACTCAAACATTACTTTCCATTTTTTTCATCAAGCTTCCTTCTCTTATAATTTTTGCAAGTTAAAGGATTTTCTCTGAGTTAATCAACTTTATTCAAATCTGATAACTTTGCTAATTAAATCAGACTAAACTCCAAAATCTGTTTTGAGTTGNAGTATATATTGAGGTTTTCTAGTGGATTTTTTTTTAGTCTCAACTAGATATTACTCAAACATTACTTTCCATTTTTTTCATCAAGCTTCCTTCTCTTATAATTTTTGCAAGTTAAAGGATTTTCTCTGAGTTAATCAACTTTATTCAAATCTGATAACTTTGCTAATTAAATCAGACTAAACTCCAAAATCTGTTTTGAGTTGGGCAACCCATTTTTTGATTCTTTCTTCTGTTAATTCAGCTTGATTATCTTCATCTAGAGCTAAACCTATAAACTTGCCATTTTTGACTGCTTTAGATTCAGTAAAATCATAACCATCTGTAGACCAATGCCCAACAGTGGTACCTCCTAAACTAGAGATTTTTTCCTCCAACATACCCATGGCATCCTGAAAATTATCAGCATATCCTATTTGGTCTCCTGTACCAAAATAGGCTATTTTTTTGCCCTTGAAATCGATATTATCTAGTTCATCAAAGAAACCTTCCCAGTCACTTTGTAGTTCACCAATATTCCAGGTAGGACTGGCAATAATTAAATTTTGATAACCATTAAAATCATCAGGTTGTGCATCAGTCATATTATGGATAGTAACTACATCGTCACCACCAAATTCCTTCTGAATAATTTCAGCAGCTTCTTCAGTTTTACCTGTTGTGCTGCCGACAAAAAGACCAATTTTTGACATTTTTCCTCCGTAGTAGTTGTTTTTTTTGTCTTAGAGTTAGATATTGGTTTGAGAAATTTTCAAACTCTTGAATTAGAACTTAGTCAGGGTCTAATTCATCACAATAACCAGACCAATCACTGTGTAGTTTATTCATGTTTTTGTTTGTATTTATTGTTTCCTCTTGATAACTATTTTCTGCTTCTAAATCTTGGAAAATATATCGGCTATCGCAATCTTGTTTGTATTGTTTGATTTTCCATGAAGCTAGTTTTTTTGAACCTGTCATTTTTCTATTTCCTATGAGTTATTTTTTAAAGAAAAAACTTTTAGCATCAAAATTTTGATGTATTTTTAAATTTTTCAGGTATTATTTGAGAATTTAAAATTGCTTATTGCTTGATTAAATAGTAGCTATAATCAAGTTAAAAGTTGTCTGTAATTTTTCGGTAAAAAATAGTTATTCTTAAATTTTGATTTTTGTCTGAAGTGATACCTAACTACTGCGCTCAAAATCTATAGCGTTACACGCTAGGGAATAGGGAACAGCGGTGCGACCCCGCGTCGGCGTAAGACGCAAGGGAACGCGCACCAAGAGAGGGAACAGGGAACAGAAGACTGTAAAAGGGTTTTCCTACGGAATGCTGCGCAAACAGGATTTAAAAATTTCCTAACCTATTTGCGTAGTGCTATATNGGGAACAGAAGACTGTAAAAGGGTTTTCCTACGGAATGCTGCGCAAACAGGATTTAAAAATTTCCTAACCTATTTGCGTAGTGCTATATTTATTGATACCCTAGGAAGATTTTGATAATTATTTGCAATAAGTTGGCAAAACAAAACTCAATATAATTTTATCTCCTCTTGATTAATTATATTGTGGAATAGCCCTCTGGGCTGTTTGCAGATTTAGGTGCAGGAACAAAAACTAAATAGAGATACAAATAAACTTCTCTCAAATTCATCTCAGACTCCTTGTGATTCTTAGGCTAAAACTTTGTTTCTGGAGATGTCTAATCTTTTAGGTTGTTCTGCCATTTAACCCACCCTATAGTATTCTCATCAAGATAAATGAGAAATATTTCTATTTACTATTTATATTTACTCATAAGTATAGTACGGTTGTCAAGCCCTAAAGCAAAATTATTTTAGTATAGCAATTTTTGGCTTCCCGAACCACCTGACGGGAGATTGGCTACAACCTCCCTACTATAAGCCTTCCAGAAATATAAACTGAGAGTTGGAATCTCAGAAATCAGATTCAAAAATTCCAANAGCCCTAAAGCAAAATTATTTTAGTATAGCAATTTTTGGCTTCCCGAACCACCTGACGGGAGATTGGCTACAACCTCCCTACTATAAGCCTTCCAGAAATATAAACTGAGAGTTGGAATCTCAGAAATCAGATTCAAAAATTCCAACTCTCAAACATTTATCGGATTAAGATTATTCTCCTACACTATTCAAAGCATTTTCCACACGCTTAAAGTCAAAACCCATAGCTCGCAGAGCATGCCAGAGATGACCTTGTAAGAAGAAGAATCCTAAGAAGAAATGAGCATTTGCCAACCAACAACGAGCAGTATGAGCGCCCAAAGGTAACTCTACACTGTCGGCAAAATAAGGAGTAATACCCAACTTAATATCCAAAACTGGGCCATAAAACTCTACAGGATAAGCCAAAGTATTAACAGCACAGAAATAAGCCGCAACAAATCCTGCTAGAGCAATTCCACCTAGAGAATAAGAAAGAATTGCTTCACCAGAGAATATGAGAACCCGTTTTGCCCAAGGCAGGGGTTGCGTAATAATGTGCCAAACGCCACCTAAAACTAGCAGAAATCCCACATAAATGTGACCTCCAACTAAGTCTTCTAAACTATTAACAGTGGCAAAATGAGTTTGATATCCATATATTACTAATGGATCGAGAGTGGGAGTTGTTACTAAACGAACTGTTTGAGTTGTCGCATCATAAAGCCCACCAAAATACATAGCTTTGGCTACTAATAATAAAGCACCAAATCCTAAGAAAAGTAGGTGATGACCTAAGATAATACCGAGCTTTTTAGGGTCATCCCATTCAAAGTGAAAATTCTTCGCTCCACCTGTTGCATCCTTTAAATTTTCTGGAGCTTTAAAGGTATGAAAAAGCGCTCCTGCACCTAATACTGCTGATGAAATTAGATGTACAACACCAATTACAAAATAGGGATAAGTATCTACAACTGCTCCACTTTTTCCGATACCTAAACCTAAAGTTGCTAGGTGAGGGAGTAAGATTAAACCCTGTTCTCCCATGGGTAAATCGGGGGAATATCGAGATATTTCAAACAGAGTAAATGCCCCTGCCCAAAAAGTAATTAGAGCTGCTTGACCTGCATGAGCAGATATGAATAAACCAGATAGTTTAGCGAAGCGAGCATTTCCAGCCCACCAATCATATTTAACTTCTGGAGTACCATAAGTTTGCATGAAGTTTTACCTCTTTGAATTATGGCCAATAGTTTTTAAAAGCAGTAAATACTNGATATGAATAAACCAGATAGTTTAGCGAAGCGAGCATTTCCAGCCCACCAATCATATTTAACTTCTGGAGTACCATAAGTTTGCATGAAGTTTTACCTCTTTGAATTATGGCCAATAGTTTTTAAAAGCAGTAAATACTAATTTTTATACAATAATTAGTAACTGCTTATATTTAACATAATTGTTGAAATAAATCAGAAAATCTGTATGATTAATTACTTTTTTTTGAAAACAAACTAGAAAAATAATTAATAAATTATTAATCTGATTATATTCAAGAAAATTTATAATGATTGGTCAGGAATAAAAATAGCTTAATAGCTATTATTTGTTACTAGCTTATAGGGCTGATATGCCCAAAATACAAGCTACCCAGCAGTAATAATTTGAAGAAGACTATCTATTTTTAATCACATAAAATTAGATGACAATTTAACGAAAAAATATTGCTAATACTAGCGATATTTTCTATCAAAAAAGTCAACATCTATGGCAGTTTTAGGGATCAAACTGCCTCAACATAGATTCTAATTTTCTAGAATTTTTAGTTGTGAGCTGATTCTATGGAGATTGCGATCGCTCATCTCAGTATCGACCTCATACTCAGTCCTTATTCTGTATTGGGGAAATGAGTGGAAGATTTTTTTTGGGTCGCTAATTGTGCTATCATACCTTTAATCAAAATACATATCTTTGGCCACTAATTTTGAGTGGTCATTTTTTTTGCCTTCAGGTTTAAAAGTCCATTGCAAGTCCAGAAATCAAGAGTTTTTGATTTTGGAGCAAAAGATTAGAGATTAAAAAGCAGTCAGCACTCAGCACCTCAGCGGTCAGCATTAGGACTTTTTTTACGTCCTTGTCGGGGTTAAAATCCCCGACAAGGGCCAACAGGTTTATAGAAACCGGGGATTTAACCCAAGGTCAAAAAGCTGATAACTGTTAACGCAGTTCCTCCGGAGGAGGCTAACTGATAACTGATAACTGAAATGACAGTTGTCATTGCTGTTGGCCTTGTAATCAAAAGTATATTACATACTTATTGCAACTAATATTCAATAATTTTCTGATTTTGTCAAGGGTATTTTGAGATGTTTTATCATTAATTTTTGCAACAAAGCCCATTCAAACCTTAAGAAATTACTAAATTTTAGGAAAAAACTTTTTTATATTGATAATAAGCATTATTAATGCAAATTTTTTTCGTAAAATCTCAAAAAAGTATTGACAAGTTTTATCATTAGGTTCATAATAATAATCACATTGCTTATGGTGTTCTTCTCTCTGGTAGGACAACGTATTATAGAAACTTTGAGTCCCTCAGTGATACTGATAATACCTCTCAGTTATACTGGAAAGCAATTAGGGACTCTTTTATTATTTTGATTATTTTGCCCCTCAACATTAGGCAAGTTTAAATTTATATATTAAGAAGGTATTGAGTGGAGGTAGCGAGTACAATAACTGTATAATCGGATTGCTGCAAATGAGCCTTCTTATTGCTACTCACTACAATTAATTTGGCGATCGTAGGAAAAAACTAGGTATAGCACTAGGCAAATATGTTAGGAAATTGGTAAAAGCTGAAAACTTTTTGCGATCAACTTTTGTATGAGCGCCTTTCCTGTAGCCGTACATATTTATAGATTCTTATTCTGAATCAGACGTTACTAAGTAGAATATAAGTAAAATACCTATAAATATATTTATATTCATCAGGAATAATTTTGATGTCAACTACTGCTACAACTCCACGGGTAAGTGTAATTATACCCGTATACAATTGCGATCGCTATATTAGTCAAGCCATAGAAAGCATTTTAGCCCAAACCTATCAATCTTATGAAATTATTGTGATTGATGATGGCTCCACAGACAATACCCGTTTGGCGCTACAACCTTATATTGAGAAGATTCGTTATGTATATCAAGAAAATCAAGGGGTTTCGGCTGCCCGGAATCATGGCATTGATTTGGCGCGGGGAGAATTAATAGCTTTTTTGGATGCGGATGATTTTTTCCTACCGGATAAACTAACTGCTCAAGTGGGAGTATTTGACGCGCAACCAAATTTAGGAATTGTTCACAGTGGGTGGCGTAGAGTGAATCAGCAGGGTGAAACTATTAAGGATGAGACACCTTGGAATTATGTGCCTAAGTTAGATTTGGAGGGGTGGTTGCGGTGGAAACCTATTGGCACAATGGGTACTTTGATGTTTCGGCGACAGTGGTNGGATAAACTAACTGCTCAAGTGGGAGTATTTGACGCGCAACCAAATTTAGGAATTGTTCACAGTGGGTGGCGTAGAGTGAATCAGCAGGGTGAAACTATTAAGGATGAGACACCTTGGAATTATGTGCCTAAGTTAGATTTGGAGGGGTGGTTGCGGTGGAAACCTATTGGCACAATGGGTACTTTGATGTTTCGGCGACAGTGGTTAAAACAGGTGGGGAGTTTTGAAGCAGGATTAGGTCAAGCGGAGGATGTAGACTTGGTGTTGCGTTTGGCTTTGCAGGGTTGTGAGGCTGACTGGTTGAGACAGTCTACTGTTTGTTATCGTCAACATGACCGAAATACTATGCGGGATGGAGTGTCTCAGGCGCGATCTATTAATCGGGTTTTGGATAAGTTTTTTGCCTCGGAGTCTCTACCTTTGGGGGTTAGGTTATTGGAAAAACAGGTGCGCTACAATACTTTGGTCTGGAGTTCGTGGTATTTGTACTATACAGGTTTTTATTCTGAGATGGTGGAGTATTTACAAAGGTCTTGGCAATATACTCCTTTTTTGCCTGTGGGAACGGTGATTAATTGGATTGAAAGTTTTACAGGCTTTTCTGAGAATATGGGGGATGATTTGGATGCTGATAAATTGGCGAAAACTCCTGAATGGCAACAGTTAATGGGTTGGGTGATTCGTAATAGTGGAGTTTCGTGAAATGTGGTAATTGCTAAGAGACTTTTATTGATTGGATTTTTACAATTAAGTATCAGCTATTAGCAATTAGTAAAGTACCTATTTTTTGCCACAGTTTCATATCAAATTCACTTAATTCGGTATAAAAAAAATTTTTTATCTTCAGCTATTAGTAAATCTTTCTAAATTCTCTTCTCTCCTGACTCCTGTACGGGTGATTTCGTTCCGAATGCTGTCGCAAAGGCGTTTGCGGAGCATGACCTTAGGAAATCACCCCTACCTGACTCCTAGATTAACCATCTAATTATAGCGATGCTACCGGATTTGATATCACAGGTTTTTTGTTAAAAAGTAGAGCAGAGAAAAACCTCCGAAAAATATTAAAGGAACTGCTATCATTACAATTATTAAACCTAAAGGAACTCCAGAAGAAATTACATATACGAATACTGCTGTATAGGGAACTAATAAACCTATTCCAGCAAGAGTTAATTTTTTAGGAGTCCATTTAATATCTTTTTTTAGACCTTTAGTCAACATCTTTTCCTCTTTTCCTTTTAAAATTTTTCTTGTCATTAACTACTCCTTTAAGTAAAATTCACGAGATTGTTTGATTGTATCTATCTTTTATTGTAACTTTTCCATAAAACTGAAGCAAGTTCAGTATTATTTCCAGTTAAACTCCATTCCTAAATATTCTTCTAGTCTTTGATTATGAGGTTGAAAGTATTCACTCAATTTCTGGCGCATATCATCACTTATTGGTGAATAAGATCCTGGATTTAATTTTCTATATTCAGGCAGTTGGTGTTCTGGTAATCCTAAAAATTTCCAGACTTTTTTCATGGTCTTTACAGGTTTTTGATAAAGGTATTCTCCCTTTAAAATCAGTATTTGTTCTCTGGGAAATACTGCTAACCATTTATTGATAAATTCTACATAAATACCACGTCCTATATAGTTACCTGGTTGCTGCCAATAATTTTTTTCTCCTTGGGGTTTTTCGGGATTTTTGCTGAGTATTTCTAACTCGGAATTTATGGCTGTTTCAAAGGAGCGATATTCCCAATTTAACCTAATCCAATGATTGTATTGAGAGAAGGCTCGATCTACAGGATTTCTCAATATTACTAATAATTTTACTCCTGGAAAGACATTATATATTCGCTCGGCACTCTGATAATTTTCTAGATAGTTAGGAGTTGCTTCTCCGGTAATAAATTTTTCTGATTTAGGAATAGGAGGAAAGTGTGCGAGATACCAATTAATTCCTTTCTCAAAATCTCGATACCAAAAATGAGTTTCTTTTTTAATTGCTGGTATTACCTGGGGATGTTGAGCAATATAATTTTCTAGTGAAGTTGTACCACTTTTTTGAGCGCCAATAATAATAAAGTTAGGACCATTCGTATTTTTTAAATCCCAATTTTTTTCAACAAAAGTAGGATGAGATTGGCGAGTTTTGTTGTAGGAAGCAGTTTGATAATTTTTGATTGCTGCATCTAAGTTTCCTGTTGCTGTGAGAATTTCTCCGAGGTTAACGTAACACCAAATATTTTCTGGGTTTTCTTGAGTGACTTTTTGAAAAAATTCCAATATTTGCTGTAGTTTTCCTTGTTTAATCAGAAAATTTAATAAATTAGAATAGAAGAAAAACCAGGGATATTCAGGTCTGATTTGAATTGCTTTTATATAAGCTTCGGCAGCTTGATTTAATCTCTGAAGTTTGAGTAATATATTCCCTAGTTTGTAGTGAGCTATAAATTTTTTGGGGTTTTTGTTAATAGTATTTTGGCAGTCAGTGAGTTCCTGGTCTAATTGATTTTTTTTGTTTTCTAGTTTGGTAAGTTTGCTGGTAATTTCTGGATGGTTTGGCTGTACCTGCAAACCTATATTATAAATGATTATCGCTGGATTAAATAGATTTTTTTGCCCTAATAAATTTCCGAGTTTTAAGTAAAATTCTGGAGCTTCTAGTTGAATTGATAATTCTTTGACGGGGGTAGGTTTCTGTTGTTGATAATTTTGAATAATCTGACAATAATAATTAATAGTTTCTTTGAGATTTGATTGAGATTGTTTTTCCAGAGTATATCCCAGTTGTTCATGAATACTTGGTAAATTTTGATTAATTTTAAAAGCATAAAGATAAGCTACTACTGCTTCATTCCATCTTTGGAGTTTAATGAATGTTTCTCCTAAACTGTAGTAAGACCAGAGAAAATCAGGATTGAGTTTAATAGCTTCATGGTAGGCAAGGATGGCTGCATCTAACTCTCCTTTTTGTTGGAAAATATTAGCTAATTTATGATGAACTACCCAAGTTTCTGGTTGTAATTCTATAGATTTTTGATAAGCGATAATTGCTTTATCTAATTTTTTTTGATTTACTAAAGCATCTCCGAGACAATGATAAGTAACAGCAGTTTGAGGATTTAGTTTAAGTGATTCTTGATAAGATAAAATTGCTTTTTCCCACTGCTGAGTATTGGCAAAAGCTTTACCTAAACTGTGATGAGACCAGGAAAATTTGGGGTTAAGTTTAATGGCTTTTTGATAACTTGATATAGCAGCTTGCCATTTTTCTTCTCGACTATAAATTTCTCCTAAATTATGATGTGCTTGGGAGAGGTTTGGGTTTAATTTAAGTGATTGTTCGTAACAGGCGATCGCTTCTTTTTTTTGGTTGTATGTTAATAGAGTTTTTGCCAATTTCAGATATTCTTGGTCTGTTGCTAATTCTGGTTTTAAAGTAAATGCTTTATATTTACAGGAAGCTGCTAATTCTGGTTTGTTTATCTGATGGTATATTTCTGCTAAAGCACGGTAAGCACTGGCAAAATTTGGTTCTAGTTTGGTGGCTGTTTGGTAGGAAGTAACAGCTTTATCCCACTGTTGTTGTTTGACATAAACACTCCCTAAATTAGCATGAGCTTCGGCAAAATCATGTTGTTTTTCTATTGCTTTTTTGTACCAAGTAATAGCTGAATCTAAGGCATCTATTTTTTCCATGATTTTCCCTACAGTATTGCTAACTGGTGCAAAATTTGGAACTAATTCTAAAGCTTGTAAACAAGTAGCATAAGCTTTATCAAAATCTCCTTTAGTTAGATAATATTCTGCTTGTTGGTTTAATTTCAATGCTGCCGTTTCTGGATTTTCCATGAACTTTACTGTTACTCCTACTCACCTTACTGATAATTATATCATTACTTTTATTCCTCTTATTCCCTTATAGCTATGAGCCAAGTAAATCAGATTATTTTTGCTAATTTCATTAAGTTTAGTAGTTTCTGTAAATCAACACAAATATCTTTGTTAACTGGTTTACCAGAGAAGTTATCATCAAATTGCTCACCTATTAAGTGGTAATGTTCCAAACCACAAATATTACTAATTAGCCAATAGCACACAAGTATATATTCAGGAGCAAAAAATTCAATTATTTTAGTTCCAGGATTACAGAATAAAATGTTAGTTAATCCCGCACCATGAGGTGCTATTACTACTACGGCATTGGCTAAATATAATGCTTGTTCTTCTATTGAAAATGATTCTAATATAATGGTTTGAAAACCAAATTTTTCTAAGAGGTTAACAACTGCTTCTTCATTAACTACTCGTCGCTTTAATGCTCGACTACGACTTATATATATCCTCTCAGGATATAATGATGAACTGCTAATTTGTTGAGATAAAAATATATTTTTCAACGATTCACAAGCCCATTTTGTTGTTCTAAATCCAGAATTAACTGGAATTGATGGAACTATTAATCTATCAGTTTGGATATGAGGATAATTACAACTCTCTATAATTTTGTTTTGGGGAATCCCTAACTTTTTGATAGTTTCTTGGTGAAATCTTGTCTGAATTTTATTAACAATAAACTTATCTATACTCAATATATCTATACTGCTTTGATATAATAAAGATATCCTAGCAACCATATCAAACATCCAATGATAATAACCACCACCTCCAAATTTAACTGATAAAAATGCTACTGTTCCTTTTAACTTGTGAACGGGGGGTAATTTAGAGGAAGATATAATCAACCCACCATTACCAGAGGACATATCTTTCACTACTTTATTATCTGAAGTAATAACAACACTATTTAATTGATCTGCCCAAACTCTTGCTTCTGGTACAATTGCGATGAATTCTTCTGCTAATTCTACTAGCTTAATTTGAAAATTAGGATGAAGTTTTTTCTCTATATTTTGAGATGGTAATAAATCTATTTGATTAGGAGGGTGTATCTTAATTAGGTTTATTGTATTTATGGAATTAGAAGTAACTTCCCAATCTCCTGTTAATTTACAAAATTTCTCCAATATATCCTTTGATAATTGTTTATGCACTTTACATTTAACCGCAGCACTTAGATACTTTTGTTGTTCTAAAAGTTCGGCTATTTTAAAGTAGGTATCCCTATGATCAGCTTTAATTTGTAAAGCTCCAATTAAACAAGCGATCGCCTCCTCTAAAAGACCTTGTTTTTGTAAAGCTTCTCCAAGTTTTATGTAAAATAAATGGTTATTAGGATTTAATTCTATAGCGCGATTATAAAAAATAGTAGCTTGCTGATATTGTTGTTTTTGTGTCAGTGCTTCCCCTAAGTTGAAGTGTAATCTAGGATTGTTTGGCCTGATTTTTATTCCTTGTCTGTAAACTGTTATTGCTCTATCTAACTCCCCTTTTTGAATTACAGTATTTCCAAGTTTGTTGTATGCTGCTGATAATTCTTTGTCTAATTTTATTGCTTGGTTGTAACAAGCGATCGCCTCTTCTAATTTGCCTAATTCTAATAACTTATTTCCTAGATTTAACGATTCTTTTGCTGTAGCTAATGTTGGCTCCAAAATAAGAGCTTGATATCTGTATTCTGTTACTAAATGCTCTTTTCCTAAACACTGGCATATTTTAGCCAAGTTTCGATAAAAACCTGCAAAATTAGGTTTAATGCTAATAGCTTTTTCATAATATTTGATGGCTTGTTCCCATTGCTTTTGTCTAGCACTTATGCTACCTAGATTTGCATAAGATTCTGCTAAATTATGATTTTCTTCAATAGCTTTTAGATAGCAGTTCTTAGCTGATTCCAACTTACCCATTTTTTGCATAATATTACCTAGAGTATTATGAATTTCTCCACAGTTGGGTAATATTTCTAGAGCTTTTAAACAAGTAGCATAAGCTGCATCTAACTTTCCTTGAGATAAATATATTTCTGCTGTTTTGGATAAATTAAATGCAGCATTTTCTTGATTGAAAACCTCAGACATATTTTTCCTGACTCTTAATTTAATTTGCTTGACTGGAAGGAAAAAGGAAGATACTTTTTGTTTAATTCTCTACTAAAGCTGACTGTTGAATAGACTTCAATAAAGAATAAATTTTACCTCCTATTAATTACCTTCTGACTTATTTGAAAAAAGCGGTCAGCACTCAGCAATCAGTCAAATTATTTTTTTACGTTTTAGAAGATTAAACAATTCTTTATAGAAGTAGGGGATTTTAACCCAGAGCGTCTCAAGGTTGACCGCTGAATGCTAAAAGCTGATAGCTAGTTAAGATTACCAATTAAACTTAATACCAAGATATTCCTCTAATCTATGATTATAGGGTTGAAAATATTCACTCAATCTTTGACGATAAGACTGATTAATTGGGTGATAAGAAC
>NZ_LGSU01000149.1 GCF_002260545.1 Hydrocoleum sp. CS-953
GACTCCGTACGGACGCCCTTATGCAACGTCCCTACCTCCTGACTCCTAGAGCGATACAATAAGTATTTAACCGGATTCTATATAATTAGATATCTTTGAAAAATTCCTATCTACTTAAATAACTCTACCCCATCCCTGCCATCAATATCTTGCACATAAACCTTCACCTGCTCTTCTGTAGCAGTAGGTAATTTTTTACCTGTAAAATCTGGATGAATAGGCAATTCCCGATGACCCCTATCCACCAAAACAACTAATCTAATTACTTCTGGGCGACCATACTCCACAACTGCATTCAAAGCAGCTCGTACTGTTCGACCTTTATAAATCACATCATCAACTAACACCACAATCTTACCAGTAATATCCACAGGAATTTCTGTTTTAGCTGGTGTTCGTATTCCCACTTGATACAAGTCATCCCGATAAAAAGTAATATCCAATGCTCCGACAGGTACCTTAACTTGTTCTAGTAATTCAATTTGATTTGCCAAAATTTTTGCTAGTGGAACTCCTCTGGTATGAATACCTAATAATACCAGTTGAGATAAATCTCCTGACTTTTCAATTACTTGGGAAGCTAGACGAGTAACAGTACGTCGTAACTCCTCTGCTGATAAAATTTCTACTGTATTGCTCATTTATTCACCCACCACAAATACAAGTTAAAATTCAAAGTTCAAAAGTTATCTGTGAACCGATAACTGTAGGGACGTTGCATGCAACGTCCCTACAAACCGATAACTGATAACTGATAATCCCAACCATATTAAAAAGCAGTACCGAGTTAACCGTAATGCTCGATCAATCGTTTCTGCTGTAATTGGATGAGTGGCGTCTCCCAATAGGGGTTTATTTTTAACCACCCCCTTGTAAGAATTAGCACCACCCATTTGCACCCCTAATGTTGCAGCATAAGCACACTCACTCCAACCAGCATTAGGACTTGGGTCTTTCACTGCATCCCTTTGACATATCCTCCAAACGTATAGAGGTTTGCCAGAGAGAAATGCTATAGTCAGCACATTTAACCTACAAGGTAGCCAGGTTAAAACGTCTTCTAGTTTGGCACTAAACCATCCTAGATCGGTATAAGGTGCTTCTTTATAGCCTACCATTGAGTCTAATGTACTGGCAGCTTTGTAAGCAAAGGCCAGAGGTACACTGCCAACATTAGGTATTATCGCCCCTACTAAAGCATAAAATAATGGTGCTATTACTCCATCTGTAGCATTTTCTGTTACTGTTTCCAAAACTGCACGAAATATTTCTGAAATTGATAAGTTTTCTGTATCTCTACCTACATACAAACTTAATGTTTGAC
The DNA here is from genome assembly GCF_002260545.1 of Hydrocoleum sp. CS-953. Classification (GTDB taxonomy): domain Bacteria; phylum Cyanobacteriota; class Cyanobacteriia; order Cyanobacteriales; family Microcoleaceae; genus Trichodesmium. The sequence continues at coordinate 1,325 of NZ_LGSU01000149.1, forward strand.
GTGCTTGAATTAAATTACCATTTACAACAAGTTGAAGTACATCTTTAGCTGCGGTATTTAAACTTTTACCAGCAAAACAGCTAGCTAATAGAATGCTCTCTAATATTACTGTTAATAAAGGAAATTGGACAAAATTTATTCGTAAAGCTTGAACAATTAACCAACTAATAATTCCACTACCGAAAACAAGAGTGACTGCCAATAAAATACCTACCAATCTCAGTATAACTACAGGGAAGTTCTCTCTATGACGTTTACTGATTTGAAAAATCAGTTGAATGTAATGAGTAATTATCCAACCCATGGCTTTTACAGGATGTGGCCAACTCCAAGGATCGCCAATCAAATAATCTAGGTAAGCAGCTATAAAAACAACAATAAAGCTATAGTTATAAGTCACAGTAATTAAATAATTATAAATTTATTTTAGTGAATCATCATTGTCAATCATCTAAATGCTGATTAACTTTTACAACTTTACACTCAAGCTATCAAAAACTAAACAACAAAATTTGTTTCTTCTCCTACTACAGCTTGCCAACTACGGACATCGTAGTATAAGTCTTCTAGGGAAATATTGTAAAGAGCTTCAGAAAGTTTTTTATGGAGTCGATGCCATATACAATAAGTAACCCAGTCTTCTGCCTGGTTACTATCAGGAGCATATCGAGGCAAAGGTTCGATTGTTTCACCAACAGATTCTAGTATTTGTCCTAGAGATATTTGAGCTGGTAATTTAGCTAGTTGATATCCACCTTGAGCGCCACGAAATGATATAACTAAACCTGCACGACGCATATCTATTAATAACTTTTCAAGATAGGCTACAGGTAGGTCTTGACGTAGTGCTATTTCTTTGACAGATACTGGAGTATTACTTTGTTGTAAGCTTAAATCTAAAAGTGCCTTAACACTGTAATGTCCACGAGTAGTTAACTTCATTGTATTGTTATTAATTATAAAG
>NZ_LGSU01001490.1 GCF_002260545.1 Hydrocoleum sp. CS-953
ATAATATTTTTAGTATATGGAGAAAGCATCATGTATATAAAAACTGATGAAATATTGGAAAGAATAAAATTAATAACAATGTTAGAAGCTACAGAGTTGGTGAAACAAATAGAAGATTGTTTTCAAGTAAGTGCCGATAAAATTACTGTAGTAAACCATATTCCTATTGTCGATAATAAGAAGATAGATCCTCCCGAACCAAAAACTATTTTTGATATTGTATTAGAGGAATTTCCAGCTAATAAAAAAATAACTTTTATTAAGGAGATACGCAGTTTAAATCTCTTTGGAAGTTTACAGGAAACTAAAAAAGTTATTGATAATTTACCCCAAGTTATTAAATCTAATGTCAATACTCAAGAAGGCGAACAGATGAAGCAAAAATTAGAAGAATTAGGAGCAATAGTTTCTTTAAAATAATTTTTTTATGTGCAATAAAACTATTAATTTTACCAGTAATGAGTTAGAAAATCTTGTCCGAGAATTCAATAATTGTACTCTGGCAAGACACAATTGGACTCATGCTGCACATTTGATTATTGCCCTTTGGTATTTAACTAATTACTCAGAGTCAGAAGCTATAAATAATATTCGCGATCGCATCAAAAAATATAACGCATCATTGGGTATTCCAATGACTAAAAATAGTGGCTACCATGAAACAATTACAATGTTTTGGGTAAAAATTGTTCAGCAATATGTAGCTATTAATTAAGCCAATAATTATTTTGGAGGAATGGCAAATAATTTAGTCAACCTTTACGAAAATTCAGCTTTACCTTTTGAATATTATAGTAGAGAATACTTGATGTCTTGGGAAGCTCGAAAAAATTGGGTAAAACCAGATTGAAAACCCTTTGATAATTTGATTGATAGCTTTTAATTATCCTTAAACACTAATATTATGTCGAAATAACAAGCACTCAAAAATTTTTGTTTGTAGTAGGGCTTCAGCCCTATAGAAACCATTGGGTATCTCCATAAAATAGGTAATCAGGAGAAGTAATTGATAAAAAATGGGTAATAATTGATTTGATGATGGGATATTGGGAGATATCTAATACACCCCATATCTCGACACTCACCCACTCCCCTACTCTCAATCTATAATTTTAAATAGATCCTTTCAGTGGTTCTATATATCTTAGGGCTTTAGCCCTACTACAAGCTTTTATTTAGCAGTTGTCGTCGCGCCCCAAACTAGAGAGATTACATACAGCTTATAAGTAACAAAACTCTCTTAACTTGCGCGGTATATTTAATCATAAATATTAATACCAAAACACCGCAAAACTGCCGACGATAATTGCCTCCGAAAAAAAATATTTTTGTTTGAATAAGGAGGTATATCAAATGTCTAAGACTAACATGAATAACGATGAACGCGACTTACGTTTAGAAATGCTCAATAGTCTGCTCACAACTCCTCACCGTCAATTAGAAAAAGTAGCAGAAATTCATAAATTAATTGTTGAGTTAGACCCTATTTTTTACGGACATTTAGCAGTTTGGTATCAAAATAACGGTGATGTGCGAGACCATAAAGAAGTGTTCTTAGGAAACTTGCTAACAAGTAATCTTACAGAACACCGAGATGCAGGTTTCATAATGCTACAAAATTTCCCTCCTTACCAGGTGTCACGCATTGTATACTTTATGAAACAACAGCAAAATAAAATGCCACGTTCAGCGCGTACTGCTGTTACTCGTTATTTGCGCAAGCGCGAAAAAAATGCAGAATTTTTTGACCGCGCAGCTATCCGTAACCGCAAAGCAATGAAGCACTTATATGCGACTTTGCACATTAAACCTAATTCTCGCGCTGATGCCATCTTATTTAAAGAAAGACCTCCAGAAGATAGTCTAGCTTTCATGTTGAAGCAGTTGGCAAAAACAGAAACAGCAGCAGAGCAAGCAGCTTTAATAGTGGAACACAACATTCCCTATACTATTGCTGTGGGAGCAGTCAAAAAATTAACACCTACTGTATTAGTAGCGTTAATTAATTCTATGTCTCCCCAGGAAGTTATCAATAATATGAAGTCTCTGACTGCTCGTGGGGCAATGGAACACCCAGAGGTAAAAGCGTTAATAGATGAGAAATTGACTGAAGCGCAAAAGAGCGATCGCGTATCTGCTTATAAAGCTAAAGTTGCTGCTGATGCTTCCCAAGTTGATGCGGAAACTGCTGCCAAGTTGGAGCAGGTGACTAACGAGCAAGTTAAAAAGCGCGGTAAAATTTCTCTACCAACTGCTTTACTTGTGGATAAGTCTGGTTCTATGCACCAGGCGATCGAAGTTGGTAAGCGTCTTGCTTCCCTAATTTCAGGTATTACTGAAGCGGAACTATTTGTCTACGCTTTCGATACTATGCCTTATCCTGTTACTGCCGAAGGTACAGAGTTGAGTGACTGGGAACGTGGTTTCCAAAATATTCGCGCGGGTGGAGGTACAAGTTGCGGTTGTGCTGTAGAGGCAATGCGACGCAAAAAGCAAGTTGTCGAACAGTTTATTCTGGTGACAGATGAAGGGGAAAATAATGCTCCCTATTTTGCTGATGCTTACACTGCTTATTGTCGTGACTTGGCGGTGATGCCAAATGTGGTTATTGTGCGTTTGGGTAACTATGCTTCTAATTATGTAGAAAGTCAACTGAAGCGGAAGCAAGTGCCAGTGGAAACTTTGAGTTTTAAAGGTGACTACTACTCTTTGCCTAATTTGGTGCCAATGTTGTCTCACGCTTCACGACTAGAATTGTTGATGGAAATTATGGAGACTTCTTTGCCAGTGCGCAATGATCGAGAAATTCAAAAGTCAAAAGTCAAAAGTCAGAAAAAATAGGAGTTGCGCAGAAACCGGGTTTATCTAGAAAATTTCGTGATTTGAAAATAATCATGGCAATAAACCCGGTTTCTTGTTTGAGTGTGTAATATAAAATCCTGATAATTACTGTATCCAAGTCATTGCGACGGCCATACCAAATCCGGTAGTATCAATATAATTCAAGACCGTAGGGGTTTGGTCTCCAAACCCTCTACAAACTAGGAATTTTAGCCAATACTGATGGTGGAACCTTATTCTCCAAAGCAAGCAGATTTGATATCAGGAAGCAATCTTCGCGCATCCCTGAGATTGCTTCCTATCGTCGCAATGACAACTGTTCAACCAGATTTTAGACAAACTGCAACGTTATAGTTATGGAGAATAATTGTGACAACTGTTCAAGCAGATTTTAGACAAACTGCAACGTTATAGTTATGGAGAATAATTGTGACAAAAAAATACAAGTCAAAAAAGCCTAATCTTCTTTATCAAAGATTAACAGAAGCACTAGAAAATGGTAGTAAAGTCCGCATTGAAGCAGAGGAAACTTATTATGGTCTTCCCGTTACTGTAACTGATGATTTTGTGGAAANCTGTTCAAGCAGATTTTAGACAAACTGCAACGTTATAGTTATGGAGAATAATTGTGACAAAAAATACAAGTCAAAAAAGCCTAATCTTCTTTATCAAAGATTAACAGAAGCACTAGAAAATGGTAGTAAAGTCCGCATTGAAGCAGAGGAAACTTATTATGGTCTTCCCGTTACTGTAACTGATGATTTTGTGGAAATTATGGTATTAGTCCCACCAGATGAATTTGATGAAGAAGATGATACTTTTAAACAAGTGACATGGTTGATTCGACTTGACTCTATTTTTGCGATCGCTTACCCTACAGAATATTGGTCAAGTGCAAGATTGGAAAGACTACTGGAAATAGGTGTTAATCAGAATTAATCAGAGGTGATATAGAAGCCGGATAACTACTATAGACAAGTCATTGCGACTGTTACGCAGTCTAAGGAAGCAATCTCGCACAACTCTTGAGATTGCTTCCTGTCGTCGCAATGACCATTTTCCAGTTACCTAGAAACCGGGTTTATCTTAAATGCCCTTGTAGGGACGTTGCATAACAAAAATGCGAACGTCCCTACCATTTACCTCTCATAAACCCTGTTTCTTATAGCACCCAAAACTTACTGCAGCACAAAATCAGACTCAGTAATAGTTGGCGCTCCTGCTAAAGTTGCAAATCTGCCACCGCCTCCAAAACCAAAGAAGGCGCTATTGGGGTTGTAATATAAATCTCCGGTAGAGCGATCGTAAACGATATCTGCTACTGACCTGCTGGCAGCGTTTCTGTTGTTAACTACCTCAAATTCCCGGTTGATGCTAAACCCATTGCCAGCACGACTATGCAAACTGATAAATGTGTCTTTGTCGAGAACAATATCATCCACGCCTGGTGTAAAGTCCCTAATTGTATCCCTACCGATGTCTCTGGAACGATACAACCTGTTGGTGTTGTAGACGAATCTGTCTCTGCCATTACCACCAGTAAAAATGTCGTTGCCAGCACCACCTTCAAAGCGATCGTTTCCATCACCACNTGCCAGCACGACTATGCAAACTGATAAATGTGTCTTTGTCGAGAACAATATCATCCACGCCTGGTGTAAAGTCCCTAATTGTATCCCTACCGATGTCTCTGGAACGATACAACCTGTTGGTGTTGTAGACGAATCTGTCTCTGCCATTACCACCAGTAAAAATGTCGTTGCCAGCACCACCTTCAAAGCGATCGTTTCCATCACCACCAAGAAGAGTGTCTCTACCATTCCCGCCTCTTAAGCGATCGTTTCCATCACCTCCAATTAATCTATCGTTATCAGCGCCACCCTCTAGGGTATCTCTACCATCACCACCATTAAGAGTGTCTCTACCACTACCACCTAAGAGGCGATCGTTACCGCGACCTCCGATTAAGTTATCGTTGCCACCGCGACCGTTTAGTACGTCGTTGCCGTTTCTGCCGTCAATTGTTTCGTTGCGGGAAGTGCCGTTGAGTCTGTTGTTTCTGTTGTTGCCGTTGATGGTTGTGATAATGTCTTGGAGGCTGGAGTCTGGTACTTCTACATTTAGTAAATCGAAACCTGGCGAGTTACCACCATTATCTAACCCGACAATTCGGATGGCTCTTACAGGTTGAGTAAATTCAATGTTTGACAAGTCGAAAGCGCTAGAAGAGTCATTTGCGGCGGTTCCTAGAAAGCTAAAATTCTGCAAATCAGAACTGACGAAGACATTCGCTAATGCACCATCGGCGCTTGTTTCGTTAATAATAATGTCGTTTCCAGGACCATCAACAATTGTTTTGTTAGCAAAACCAACGGTTATAAATGAATCTGTTGGCAAGGATACAAAAGCCCGTTCATTACCAAACAATACGACATCGGTAATGATAGGTATAGTGTTGAAGCCACGTACAGGGAAAATGGTTACACTCCCGCCGTAAGGTCCGTCAATTGGTCCTGCTCCACTATCGAAAAACTCAAAAACTGTATCTACAAATGCCATATTTACTTCCTAATTACTAATTATGTTGACATCCAAAATTATAAGTAAAGTTATTCTGATTGACAACTGCTATGATTAGAAACAGTCTAGTAGGGTGTGTTAGCGAAGCGTAACGCACGGAAGGAACTTTGGTATATAGAAGAGGCGGTGCGTTACGACGGATTGCCAAATCTCTTTCATAGTCTATATTTACGCCGTCTAACGCACCCTACAAATTTGGCTGTAAAAACGAACAGGCAAAATGCCTGTTCCACAAAACTATGAACTATAAGCTTCTATTGGCAAACAAGAACAGACAAAGTTACGATCGCCAAAAGCATTATCAACCCGCCCTACAGCAGGCCAGAATTTATGCTCTCGTGTCCAAGGTGCAGGATAAGCAGCACGTTGGCGAGAATAACCATGCTTCCACTCATCCACCATTAAACTCTCAGCAGTGTGAGGCGCATTCTTCAACAAATTATCCTCTTTATCTGCCTTACCAGTTTCAATTTCTTCTATTTCCTGACGAATAGAAATCATCGCATCACAAAAACGATCTAACTCCTCTTTCGATTCACTCTCTGTCGGTTCTACCATAATTGTACCCGCAACAGGCCAAGAAACTGTCGGCGCGTGAAAACCATAATCCATCAAGCGTTTGGCAATATCTTCTACTTCAATACCTGCCGACTTTTTCAACGGACGTAAATCTAGAATGCACTCGTGAGCAATAAACCCATACTTACCCTTGTACAAGACTGGATAATAATCATTTAACCGTTGCGCAATATAATTAGCATTCAAAATTGCTATCTTAGTTGCATCAGTCAAACCATCCGCACCCATCATCGCAATATACATCCAAGAAATTGGCAGAATACTCGCACTACCCCAAGGTGCAGCAGATACCGCTCCACTAGAATTTTCTCCACCAATATTAATCACAGAATGCCCTGGTAAAAACGGTGCTAAATGAGACTTAACCCCAATAGGACCCATTCCTGGACCACCGCCACCGTGAGGAATGCAGAAAGTCTTGTGCAAATTCAAATGACAAACATCAGCACCAATTTCCGCCGGACGACATAACCCCACTTGAGCATTCATATTTGCCCCATCCATATAAACTTGCCCACCGAAACCGTGGATAATTTCACAGATGTCAACAATGTCTTCTTCAAATACACCGTGAGTAGAAGGATAAGTAATCATTATGGCAGCCAAATTATCCTTATGCTTTTCTGCCTTTTTCTGCAAATCTGCAATATCTATATTTCCTTGTTTATCGCATTTGACAACCACAACTTTTAACCCAGTCATCACTGCCGAAGCAGGGTTTGTACCGTGAGCAGAGTCAGGAATCAAACAAACATTACGATGTGCTTCCCCACGGTTAGCATGATATTCGCGAATTACTAATAAACCAGTATATTCTCCTTGGGAACCTGCATTTGGTTGGAGAGAAATTGCTGCAAAACCTGTGATTTCTGCCAACCATTCCTCTAGTTGCTCAAACATTATTTGATAACCTTTAGTTTGAGAAGTGGGAGCAAAAGGATGAATTTTGGCAAATTCCGGCCAAGTTACAGGTATCATTTCTGCTGTAGCATTGAGTTTCATTGTACAGGAACCCAAGGGTATCATTGAAGTTGTCAAGGATAAATCTTTTGACTGCAAACGATGAATGTAACGCAAGAGTTCTGTTTCAGAATGATAACTGTTAAATACTGGGTGAGTTAGATAACTGCTAGTACGAGCATAAGCACTTTGAGAAACTGGGGAAATATTTTCATTTTCGATGTCTGGCAATGCTTTTCCACCAGCAAAAATTTGCCACATATTTTGTACATCTGTCTCAGTAGTAGTTTCATCTAGAGAAATACCAACCGTTTGTTCGTCAAAAGTTCGCAAATTAATACCTACATTTTCAGCAGCATCAATAATTTCTTTTGCACTTTTTACAGGAGAGTCAGCGCCTACTGTTATCCGAATAGTATCAAAAAATGATTCTGCACCAATTTGATAACCAAGCAGTTTTAAACCTGTTGCCAACTTCAAAGTCAAATTATGAATATTTTCGGCAATTTCTTTTAAACCATCCGGGCCGTGATAAACCGCATACATACCTGCCATCACCGCTAGCAAAACTTGAGCAGTACAAATATTGCTAGTTGCCTTCTCCCGGCGAATATGTTGTTCCCGCGTTTGTAGTGCCAACCGTAACGCTGAGTTGCCATTAGCATCTTGAGAAACTCCCACAATACGTCCTGGAGTTTGTCGTTTATAAGCTTCTTTAGTGGCAAAGTAAGCAGCATGGGGACCGCCATATCCTAGAGACACGCCAAAACGTTGAGTATTTCCCACCACAATATCAGCACCAAATTCTCCAGGGGGTGTTAGTAAGGTTAAACTGAGTAAGTCAGCAGCAACAGTTACTAAACCTCCTAACTCGTGAACTTTTGCCACAAAGTCGCGATAGTCATAAATTGCTCCATCAGTAGCAGGATATTGGAGGAGTGCGCCAAAAATTGGTTTGTCAAAAGTGAAAGTCCGGAAGTCGCCGACTATTACTTCTATTCCTAATGGCTGTGCCCTAGTTTTCACAACTTCAATATTCTGAGGATGGCAGTTAGAGTCAACAAAGAAAGCCTCTGCTTTGATTTTGCATAAACCGTAACTCATACTCATCGCTTCTGCTGCTGCTGTAGCTTCATCAAGGAGAGAAGCATTAGCTATTTCTAAACCAGTTAAGTCCGTAACCATAGTTTGGAAATTTAGCAAAGCTTCCATCCGTCCTTGAGCTATTTCTGCTTGATAGGGAGTATAAGCGGTGTACCAACCAGGATTTTCTAGGATATTGCGGAGGATAACTGGTGGGGTAATACAGTCGTAATAACCCATACCAATAAAAGAACGAAATACCTGATTTTTAGAGATTATTTCTTTAATTTGGGCAAGAGCAGCACTTTCACTCAGAGACTTGGGCAAATTGAGGGGTTGCTGGTATCTAATTTTTTGGGGAACTGTTTTATCAATTAGGTCCTCTAGGGACGAAATACCTAATACGGCCAACATTTGTTCAATTTTCTCAGAGGTGGGGCCAATATGTCGTTGGGAAAAGTCTATTGACTTTTGGCCTTGGTTAGTTAGTTGTAGTTGATGACTTGACTTTTTATTAGATTGCTGTATTGCTACCACTTTGATGTTCCTTGGAATCAATGTCTTATTTAGTTGTAACAAAAATTCATACCTTAATGCTAGGAAGATGGATAATTAGGCTTTGCTGAAAAACTCTTTTTTAAGGAGTAGGGGAGCGGGGGAGTAGGGGAATAGGGGAATAATTTTTTTGCCCAACTCTTGGCAGAAATGCTGACTTTTTGATTTTTCGGGAACCGTGCATTAAGAGCTGAAAACCAAGGTATTTCAGACCTAAAATGCTAAAATCTTTATCTGTGAATAATTTTATATTTAATCAGCAAGCCCTAATTAATCTTCATAAGCAACGGCTAGAGTTATACTCAAAAAAAATACAATAACTTAGCTAGTATTTGAAGAACTTTTCAATAATTGATAATTGATAATTGATAATTGATAATTGATAATTGATAATTGATAATTGATAATTGATAATTACCTCTCCCTAAAAACGGATAGGATTGAATAAAAGGAAATTTTTTTTGTTTCTCCACGGTGAGTGAGAGGCTTTATACCTTTATTTTTCGGTACATCCTAGAAATCCTATATATATTTTATTACTATAATCTACAGAAATAAAGTCAATTTTAACTGATGTAAAAAGTTGATAATCTAATCTAACCTTTCCGTATTACCTCCTGAAACCCACCCTATACGATCGCTCCCATCATCTACCCTAACTTTTTGCCATCTTTTATCAGAACTCTCTTCCAAAACTATAACTTCCTCTCGATAAGAAATACCTCCTATCCGATTAGAATTTCTACTAGGAGTATCGCGAAGAATCAAACCAATAGGTTCTACTACAATCGCCCTATAAGTTCCAGGAGCTAATTCATTTTCATTTGCTGATTTTGTATTGCTAGTAGCTACAGTTGGTTGAGGAGACGTACTAACTTTTTGGACTACAGGTTTTTCATTTTGAAATATTGGTTTTTCAGGCATTCTTGTGAGTTTAGCTGCAAAATAGAGAACTGCTGCAGCGCTAGCTCCAGCTAGTAACAGTATTGCTAAAATAAACCCTACTAAAAATTTGAAGAATCCATACAAATTCATAACTTTTTATTTTTTTCAATGGAATAGGGAATAGGGAATAGGGAATAGGGAACAGGGAGCAACTTGAAAGAGAAAAACATTTTTATTATAGATATAGCAATTCTCATGCTGGTGAGGTACAAAATTCTAGGTTTTAGGGAACAGGGAATAGGGAACACTTAACTGGGAAATAAGGAATAGAAAAGAAATTAAAGAGCTTGTGTACCTCATAAGCTTGAGAAACGCTATAATTAATTATAGTTAATATACAGCAAGCCATAAATATTTTGTAACTTTTCATCCTATGGTTTTTGTCTCCAAACTAACTCCAAAAATGGGATTTGGAAATCAAACCCCTACAGTTTTTCTCACAAATCATTCAGAATTGCTATAATATCAAATTTTCTGTTTTGTTGAGTATTTCAGCACCGAAAAATCAAGGTATAAAGCCTTCTATTTTAAGAGAAAAGTGCTAAGATATTTCCTGATATTCAATTACGTTACAGTTTTCCTTGAAGTAATTATCCATTATCAATTATCCATTATTAATTAATTTTAAAACCATCATATCTAGAAGCAAGACGCGCTTTACCTGCCGCTGCCCAATCTTGTAAAAACTTAATTTGCTCTTCAGCAGTTCTAGCTAAAGGAATAATTTGACTAGCAGACTCCAAAATATCCTCATTAGTAAACTCACGATTTTGACTAAACCCAATGTGCATAGCTTCTATTAAAGATTGTTCTATTTCTGCACCAGAAAAATCTGGAGTTTCATAAGCTAATCTATCTATATCATAACTCTTAATATTATGAGGTCTTAACCGAGATAAATGTACCTCAAAAATAGCTTTTCTTTCCTCCTGGTTAGGTAAACCAACAAAAAATATTTCATCAAACCTACCCTTTCGTAATATTTCTGGTGGTAAAGATTCAATATTATTAGCAGTAGCTACCACAAATACAGGAGATATTTTTTCAGCTAACCAAGTAATAAAAGTACCAAAAACCCGACTCGTAGTACCAGCATCTCCTTGACTTTTAAACCCTGCAAAACCTTTATCAATTTCATCTATCCAAAGGACACAAGGTGCCAAAGCTTCAGCAATAGAAATCATCTGTCGGGTACGAGACTCCGACTCTCCCACCAAACCTCCAAATAAACGGCCCACATCCAAACGTAATAAAGGTAAATGCCAATGATGAGCGATCGCCTTAGCGGTAAGAGATTTGCCCGTACCCTGTATTCCTACCAAAAGTAAACCTCTGGGATGAGGTAAACCATATTGTCTTGCTCGTTCAGAAAATGCCCCTCCCCGGCGCAATAACCAATCTTTTAAATTGTCCAAACCTCCAATATCGGAAATATTTTCGTGGGCAGGATAGAAGTCCAATATTTGAGTTTGACGAATAGTTTGGCGTTTTTCTTCTAAAATTAGATCGACATCATCAAGCTGTAATTCTCCGTGGGTAGCTATTGCTTTAGCCAAAACTCTTCTAATTCTTTCAATAGATAATCCTTGAGATGCCCTAACTACTTCATCTAATAAACGTTTCTCTAAAGATTGACCCATTGCCACCAACAAACGTTCTACCTCTTGGGAAATTTCTTGACTATTTGGTAATGGAAATTCTATGATTGTAATAACTTCAGTTAAATCATCTGGAACAGATATTTCAGGAGCTAAAATAACTATATTTTTGGGTTGAGATTTTAACTTTTTGGCTAAATTTCTCAGCTTTCTAGAAATAGAAATATCTTCTAAAAATCTCTGAAAATCCCGTAATATAAATATGGCCGCAGCTGATTCCGGTAACTTTTCCAGCAGTTCTAAACCTTGAAGAGGATTTCTTTTTCCAAAACCTATATCATTAGGATTATTTTGATATCCTTCCACAAAATCCCAAAGATATACTGCTCTATTACCTTGTTTTTTTGCAGATTCAGTAATAGAATTTTCTACTCGTTCTTCTTCCCTTGTTTGAATATAAATTATTGAGTAGCGTGAGCGGAGTAGTAGTTTTNTTATTTTGATATCCTTCCACAAAATCCCAAAGATATACTGCTCTATTACCTTGTTTTTTTGCAGATTCAGTAATAGAATTTTCTACTCGTTCTTCTTCCCTTGTTTGAATATAAATTATTGAGTAGCGTGAGCGGAGTAGTAGTTCAAACTCTTCTTGAAAATTCATAATATTTTTTTTAATGGCTAATTATATCATGTTTAGTTTGTTGGTAGTTCAGAAAACATTTTTCTGGGCTGTTTTCTACAATAGCAACTAACGATATTTTTAGCCCAAATATACCCCTGACTATTGCAGTGTAACTGTTTATCCAAACCTGATATTAATTCTGATTAATAATCTTTCTTATACAGCAGTTTCCGAAGCTATGAGGTACAGTTGTTTTTATTCTTTTCTATTCCCTATTTCCTGTTCCTTCAAACCTAAAATTTTGTACCTCATAACAACGGGAAGCGCTGTATGTTTCATACTTAACAAGCAACTTTAACATCAAACTATCAACTCTTAATTCAGTTGCCTTTTGAGCGCCTCTAAAGCTGCCCATCGACTATCTAAAACCGATGATGAAGTATTCATCTCAGATAATTTTATTCCTTGGCAATTTTTGTCACATAACTTTCTAGGAGGAACTGCTAAACAAATCTGCTCATATATCCATTCTCTAGGGTTAAAATCTCCATTTGGAGGCAAAGTTTCGACTAAATGTTCCACAGAATTTTCCGCCTCTATATGGAATAACTCTTTTTCAGTTGTAACTTTATTTAACCAAATTAATTCTTTTGGAGCGATCGCCAATTTATAATTATACTGTTTTAAACATCTATCACAAGTGAGGGTAATAATTGTTTCTGATTTTCCTTTAACTTCCAGATAATTTCCATGATGAGTTACTTGTAAATAACCCCTAACTGGAGTCAGTGTTTCCAAGTCTAATATAAACTCTTCAAACTTTATAGATTCAGTCCGATCAGTTTTTTTCAACAGACTGGGAATAGATATTAATTCCATCTTACTTCACCTCACTTATTCCTTACCAGAAATTCAGAATTCTACACTCATAATTCTGAATTTTCTCTACTCAAATTAGTTATTTTAATCTCTACAAATCATGCTTCTCTCCCAATTTTTTCTCTTTTTTGTTAGGTAAGCATTCAGCCGTCAGCTATTGCTTTTAGTAGAGCGATCAACGCTATATTAATTGAGCCAGAAAAATTGCAAAAATCAGATCCCTTAACCTTAAAGTCTATAACCCCCTCTAGGAGTACAGGGTCTTATTGCTGATAGCTGACCGCTGACTGCTAATAGCTGAATGCTTACTTGATTAGTTTCTAATTTTTACGACTAAACGGCGGTCTGGTTCCTGTCCATGACTGTAAGTTTCTAGGTCTTCACAGTCCTTTAACATAGTATGTATTTGACGACGTTCAGTAGAAGATAGAGATGTTAACTCATACTCCTGACCAGTCAAACGTACTTTTTTAGCTGCATACTCAGCCATTAATAATAATTCTTCTTGGCGACGAGCTCGATAACCTGATATTTCTACAGTGTAGGCCAAATGTTCTTCTGAATTATGATTATTTATATTCAGAATAGTATTGGTGAGGTACTGAATAGCATCAATTACTTTACCATCAACTCCTACTAGAATAGAAACTTGTTCTGGTGTCAGGTTAGTTTCATCTATTATCAACCAATAAGAATCTTCTTGTTGTTGAGCTATGACTTTTGCGGGAATTTTTGCTAAGTTTAGCAATTTCTCCAGCCATTGCTGTCCTTCATCTAGTCCTTGATCTTGATCTATATAACTATCGCTCATTATCTAGCATTAAGCTTTTTTCTTAGAACGTCCTGGTTCAAAAGGTAGTGCTTCTCTTCCCTTTCCTGTTTTTGTTGTTTTTGGTTGTGACTCTTCTACTAATTTCTGAATATCTTCAGGTAATGGTTCTTTCGATAAAATATATGCCTGAATAGTTTGAAATATATTAGCTATCAGCATATAAAGTAGCACACCAGCCGGGAGGGGAGTAAACAAAAATATTCCTGAAAATAGAATGGGAGTAATTTTGTTTATAGAGTCCTGATTTGGATTAGCATTGTTAGATCCAGGTCCTTGACCTGATATTGTCTGACTAGCATATATACTAACTCCAAAACCAACCACCATAATTAATATATCCCAGTGAATCGCCCCATCGTCATCAAAAGCACCGACACGACCGAGGGCTTGAATAAATAAAAACCCTTTATCTGCTGCAATTCCTGGAATTGTACCTTGAATTGTAGCTTCACCTGATTGTAAAGCTACTAAGTTTCCATCTTGATCTATTTGAACTCTTTCAGAACCTTTAGTAACAGTCCATAAAGGTTTAATTTCAGACTGATTATATTCCTGTTTTAAAGTTGCTAGAGATTTTCCTTGTTCTGTTTGAAATTCAACCTGAGTTTTATCTCCAACAACTAACTTATTACCACTAGGCATCAAAGCCAAAATTGGGTAGTGAACACCATCATTAATATATATATTTTGAGGTGAAGTTGTATAAGCCTGTGGTTGAATTCGTTCTAACTGTTCTTGAGGAAATATTTGTAAATCTACAGTATAATTAATATTACTAAAAGGCGATCCACGCAGAGTTGCAAATAAAGCAAAAAGTATGGGCATTTGAAAGAGCAGTGGCAAACATCCTGCCAATGGATTAAACTCTTTCATCAGTTGAGCCATTTCTTCCTGCTGTTTTTGTGGATCATCTTTATAGCGTTTTTGAATCTCCTCTTGTCTCTTCTTCATCAAAGGTTGCGTAACTTTCATCTTACGCATATTCCGAATTGACCCAGCATTTAATGGGTAGAGACTTGCACGAATTACAAGAGTTAAAGCTACAATTGCTAGACCATAGCTTGGCACGATTCCATAGAAAAAGTCTAGGATCGGCAGCATTATGTTGTTGGAAATAAATCCTATACCAAAATCCATTATTTTATGTCTACCTTGGGGCTGGTGATTTTTCTAAATTTGACGATTTGAAATTATTTATTACTACTAATTTCCACATCTAGTTAACTACTTTTTTGGTAAATCTAATAATTTATCTCAGCATTTTTACTAGGTTGATATTATATAGCAGGGAATAGGGAAATGGATAATGAATAGTGGATAATGAAAACCATCTCTAATTATCAATTATCAATTATCAATTATCAATTAATTAGTAGCACTATCAGCTTTTTGAGATTTTGCCACCATTTTTTCAGTTATGTAAGCTTCAATTTCTCTAAATCTTGGTATTGCCCTTAGTTCTAAGCGAGTACCATTTCTCAGGGTAATTGCTAGATCGCCCCAAGCTCCTAATCCTCTGGGAACTTTTGCCACCTTGATAATTTCTGAGTAAACAATATCTGTACGATCTTGTCCCATCCAGCCCCCTATGACTGAAACTCGGCGATTAGTAATCCGATACCTGAGCCACAAGGCCCTAACAATAGCCGCAACAGTTAGAGGTAGGCCAATAATTGTTAGGCCAATTAATAAATTAAAGATTAAATCTCCTATATGGGGACCACCTTCATAGAAGGCTTCCTCTCGAATACCCATGCAACACCTCCACTTGTGCCAATAACTTCTCTAATTGTTGCAGAAATTCATCATAATTGNTTAGTAATCCGATACCTGAGCCACAAGGCCCTAACAATAGCCGCAACAGTTAGAGGTAGGCCAATAATTGTTAGGCCAATTAATAAATTAAAGATTAAATCTCCTATATGGGGACCACCTTCATAGAAGGCTTCCTCTCGAATACCCATGCAACACCTCCACTTGTGCCAATAACTTCTCTAATTGTTGCAGAAATTCATCATAATTGCACTGTTGGGCTGTTGGTTTTACCACAATGACTATATCCCATCCTCTGGATATATATGGCAATATTTGACGCAAAGCTGCTCTTATTTGGCGTTTGATTCGATTTCGGACTACTGCTCCTTTGCTCACCTTTTTGCTAATAGAAATTCCTATGCGAGTAGGTCTATGAGTTTCCAAGTTATCTTTATCTAGAGGTAATTTAGACTCTTGCTGATGACGCAGAGCCCTTAAAGCCAAATAAGAAGTATTTTTGCGAATTCCTTTCTGATATACAGCACTAAAGTCTTTATTATGACGAAGCCTGTTTTCTATAGGCAACATAGTGAGATGTCTAAATTTGTGAAACTCTCTAATAAACTGCCAGGCGCTCACGACCTTTTTGCCGACGTCCTCTAATTACTGCTCGGCCATTTCTTGTACGCATCCTTGTTCTAAAACCAGATACTCTTCTTCTCTTTCTACTGGTACCATGTAAAGTCCGTTGAGTCATTTTTATCTACTCCTTTACCATTAATCTAATAATAATTGAAAGTCACAATCTACAATTGTAGCATGGATATCTTAATCAAGCTAGCGTGGATCGATTTATCCTTCTATTATCAACTAAATATTCTATTCTATGCTCAAAAGCCATGTGCCAATATAACGCAATAAAGGTACATCACCAGGAGTCCTAATATTGGCATTAAAGTGATACATTCCTCCAAATCTGGGGTTTCTTACATTGTTGAGAACTACCTCAATTTTATTACCAGCAGGAATAGGTTCAGTAGGGTAAATTTCTATAAAATTATTTTCTTGGTCCCAAACTACTTCATCTATGGATATTGATTCTGGTTTTGTAGATTTTCCTCCTCCAACACGGATTTCTATATCGTCAGTATCAAATGAACCTTTATAGTAATTAGGATAAAAAATTGATAACTGGGCAACTGCTAAATTTAATTTGTTGGCTGGTATTCGGAGTCGATAACGATCCCAAGTCCCAGATTTACCAGAATCTAAACGGAAGTTTAATTGATTTTTCTGTTCTGGCCCACCAAATAATGTAAATCCTGGCATTCCCTGAGCTAAACTTGCCATTGAGAATCCTGTTAATAAGCAACTGCTAACCATCAAAGCAGAAAGTATACGTTTCATAAAATTTTCTCTAACTTTAAAATCTCTTCACTAAAACTTTATCAACATNTCCCAGATTTACCAGAATCTAAACGGAAGTTTAATTGATTTTTCTGTTCTGGCCCACCAAATAATGTAAATCCTGGCATTCCCTGAGCTAAACTTGCCATTGAGAATCCTGTTAATAAGCAACTGCTAACCATCAAAGCAGAAAGTATACGTTTCATAAAATTTTCTCTAACTTTAAAATCTCTTCACTAAAACTTTATCAACATTTTATAAATACAGCCAAAGAAAGTCAAAAGTCAAAAGTCAAAAGTCAAAAGAAAGAAAATTGTTGATTAATTACGAATTTTAAGGAAATTTGTCATAGGTTCAATAATGACAAAATCAATGACAAATTTTTGGTACTCAGAGTCACCATATTTTCCTCTGGCCACCTTGAATTCATAAGACAAGTTAAAGATAGCAACGAGCAACGAAATTTCAGCCTAATAATTTTATATAAGAACCAAGTAGTAAAAAACCATAAGATAGCTAGCTAACTCAGGCCCATTAATTTTAGGTAGGGTAAGTTGGCAATATTAAAATAAGAGGTCAGACTTGAACGCTGCTGTCAATTTGGAGAACTATATACATCAGTAGCTTGAGTTCCAAGCGATTTTAAGCCTGTGGAGAAGAAGGGACGTTGCATGCAACGTCCGTACGCAGACTGCGGTCAGTAGTCTTCAGTGAAACAGGAAGCTAGCTCCAAAGCTCATGCAATAATGCTTGGGTAAGTTTGGGTAAGTTTAGTAGAACGGAAATCAAACTTTAGTAGACAAGGAGAATTTATGAGAATAGCGGTAGCTAAGGAAATTCTGGTCAATGAATCTCGTGTAGCCTTAGTTCNCCAAACTTACCCAAGCATTATTGCATGAGCTTTGGAGCTAGCTTCCTGTTTCACTGAAGACTACTGACCGCAGTCTGCGTACGGACGTTGCATGCAACGTCCGTACGCAGACTGCGGTCAGTAGTCTTCAGTGAAACAGGAAGCTAGCTCCAAAGCTCATGCAATAATGCTTGGGTAAGTTTGGGTAAGTTTAGTAGAACGGAAATCAAACTTTAGTAGACAAGGAGAATTTATGAGAATAGCGGTAGCTAAGGAAATTCTGGTCAATGAATCTCGTGTAGCCTTAGTTCCTGATGTCATAGCCAAATTAGTGAAACAGGGGCTAGAAATACAGGTAGAAGCAGGTGCGGGAGAAAAATCTTTCTTCTTTGACGGAGCTTACGAACAAGCTGGAGCCAAAATCATTTCTGACAGTGGCGCTCTGTGGCGTGAAACTGAGGTACTCCTAAAAATTGGGGTACTAGAGGAATCAGAAGTTGATAAATTACGGGAAGGTAGTGTTGTTATTAGTTTCCTCAACCCTCTAGGAAACCCTGCTCTTGTACAGCGTTTAGCTGAAAAGAAAGTAACTGCATTCAGCATGGAACTCATTCCTCGTACCAGTAGGGCGCAGGTGATGGATGCTTTATCTTCCCAAGCTAATATTGGTGGATATAAAGCTGTTTTACTAGCATCTGCTGCTTTACCTAAGTTTTTCCCTATGTTAACTACAGCAGCAGGTACTATTAAACCTGCCAAAGTATTAGTTATGGGTGCAGGAGTTGCTGGTTTACAGGCGATCGCTACTGCTCGTCGTTTAGGTGCAGTAGTAGAAGCATTTGATATTCGTCCAGAAGTTAAAGAGCAAGTACAAAGTTTGGGAGCCAAATTTGTAGATGTGACTCTCCAAGAAGATACTGTTGCTGAGGGCGGTTACGCAAAAGAACTTTCCGAGCAAGCTAAACAACATACTCGTGAAGTTCTCACACAGCACGTTGCTGCTTCAGATGTTGTTATTACCACTGCTCAAGTTCCTGGTAAAAAAGCACCATTGCTCGTAACTAAGGAAATGGTAGATCAAATGAAACCAGGAACAGTCATAGTTGATATGGCAGCAGCACAGGGTGGTAACTGTGAATGTACTGAAGCAGGTAAAGATGTAGAGNCAAGCTAAACAACATACTCGTGAAGTTCTCACACAGCACGTTGCTGCTTCAGATGTTGTTATTACCACTGCTCAAGTTCCTGGTAAAAAAGCACCATTGCTCGTAACTAAGGAAATGGTAGATCAAATGAAACCAGGAACAGTCATAGTTGATATGGCAGCAGCACAGGGTGGTAACTGTGAATGTACTGAAGCAGGTAAAGATGTAGAGTGGAATGGCGTAACTATTATCGGCCCGGTAAATTTACCAGCAACTATGCCAGTTCATGCTAGTGAGTTGTATGCCAAAAATATTACAGCTTTACTCAAGTTGATGGTTAAAGATGGAGAGTTAAATCTTAACTTTGAGGATGACATCATTGCTGGTGCTTGTGTCACTCATGCTGGTGAAATTCGTAACCAAAGGGTAAAAGATGCTTTAGGTGTTGCTGTTAATAGTTAATTAGCAGTCAGCAGTCAGCGGTCAGCGGTCAGCATTTAGCAAGAACATTTTTTGATTGTTGAGAAAGCAATTTTAAGCCTTGCTAGTACCCTGTAAAAGTCAACCATTAAGTGTGAAAAGACTATGAGCGAAACATTAATTGCAGCTTTATTTGTATTCGTCTTGGCATCATTTGCCGGATTTGAAGTTATTAACAAAGTGCCACCAACTCTGCACACACCCCTAATGTCTGGAGCAAATGCTATCTCTGGAATTGCAGTTTTGGGCGCACTAATTATTGCTGGTGACAAAGATTGGAATGTCACTGTAATTTTAGGTTTAATTGCTGTTGTTTTTGCCACTATTAACGTAGTTGGTGGCTTTTTAGTAACAGACCGGATGTTGCAAATGTTCAAGAAGAAGGAGGCTGCATAATGACGGACTTTATACCAACCGGAATTCAGTTAAGCTACCTAGTAGCAGTATCTCTATTTTTCGTCGGGCTGAAAAAGTTGGGTTCTCCAGCTACAGCTCGGAATGGTAATTTGTTAGCATCAGTAGGGATGTTAATTGCTATTGTAGCAACCCTATTAGAAAAAGAAGTTTTGAACTATGAAATGATTCTGATCGGAATCGTTATTGGTTCAATTATTGGAGCGATCGCTGCTTATAAAGTAGAAATGACTGCCATGCCTCAAATGGTTGGTTTATTCAACGGTTTGGGTGGTGCAGCTTCGGCAATGGTGGCAGTAGGTGAATTTTGGCGCTTTTTGGCTGTTGCTCAGTCTCCACCATTACCTACTACTATTACAGCATTATTGGGTGTATTAATTGGTGGCATAACTTTTACAGGTTCCTTAATTGCTTTTGCTAAATTGCAAGGAGTTATGACTGGTTCCCCCATCACTTTCCCATTACAGCAACCTTTTAATGCTCTATTATTTGGTGGATTTATTGTAGGCAGTGTTTATCTGTGTGTCACACCATTCAACTTACCCGTGTTTTTAGCATTGGTAGGTGTGTCTCTGGTATTAGGTGTAATGTTTGTTA
>NZ_LGSU01001491.1 GCF_002260545.1 Hydrocoleum sp. CS-953
ACTCCCAGTTTATTAGTTACGTCAATACCAACTTCTAGACCAACCCAAACTAGAAGCACGTTGGGAGCCACTTTTAGGAATAGTCGCAGGAAATATTCTAAATTCACTTAATCCCGTCGCTTCAATAATATCCTGTTGGATGTTACTAAATAGAGCGGTACTTGCCACATTTGCTAATGCTAAATTTCTGTCTGCACTGAGGGTATCAACAATATTACCTCCTAACAAACTAACTATTTGTGTTTCCGAGCGTTCTGGAGAACTGGTTAACTCTAGGTTATTTTCTAATTTTGACAGGGGTCCTTTTGCTGTTGCCATAATCTCAACTTTTCGGCTACTATTCAATGTGCCTGGTGATGGAGCATCTATTGTTTCCGCCGAAAATGCTGAACTCGATCTTGGTGCTGATGAACCACTGGTTTCAAAGGCTGATGCTAATAATTGTATATCTAGCACGGGGTCAAGTCCATTATTCGGGATAAATTTAGCTGTATTGTTATAGCTGCGGTCTAAACGTAAATCTGTACTAAATAAATTAATTGTACCTGCTTCTAAGTTAATTGTACCGCTAGGACGAATATCGCTAAGGGTGCCATTTATTTTTAAATCACCTATAGCTTGAAAATTCGCTAGCCCTGGACTAATCATTTGTAGGCTATCTGTTAAAGTTACTTGGAAATTATTCAGACCGATCTCAAATTCTCCCAAGCCAAAGCTTGCTCCATCTGTTTGATTTTCTCCAGTAGCAGCAAACTCACTAGCTAAACCTGCTGCTTCATTTAAAAATACCTTACCTTGGGATACTTCTACGTTACCACCAACGTCTGGTTGCAAACCTGCACCTGTAATTACTACTTTGCCATCAATACCAGCTTGAATAGCTTTTTGAAAGTTTACGTTAAGTTTGTTTAGGGTAATTGTCAGAGGGTTATTGATATCTGGGTCTTCGCTACTAAAAGGTTCCAATAGTGGTAAAGCACCAACAACTTCAACTACACCATCACTAATANGGATACTTCTACGTTACCACCAACGTCTGGTTGCAAACCTGCACCTGTAATTACTACTTTGCCATCAATACCAGCTTGAATAGCTTTTTGAAAGTTTACGTTAAGTTTGTTTAGGGTAATTGTCAGAGGGTTATTGATATCTGGGTCTTCGCTACTAAAAGGTTCCAATAGTGGTAAAGCACCAACAACTTCAACTACACCATCACTAATATTTCCTTGAATTTGTTCGACTTTAATGCGATCGCCATTAAATAAAACTGTCCCTCCTAAGTCTGTTAAAGCTTCAGGAAATGCTGCTGCAGTGATACTAACATCTACAAATTTGGCATATCCTTCTGCTTGTGGTTGTTGTAATGTTCCTTTTAGCTTCAACAACACATCTCCTTTACCTGAGTCTACAGTTACCTGGTCAGTCAAAATATTTACTATTTGAAAGGCATCATCTTTGACATTTACGCTAACATTAATTATATCGCTGCCTGCGGAAACTGTAGCGAAGGGTAATTCAATGGGTACGTCACCTCTATATAAAATGGGGTCTCCAATTATAGAAAGACCGCCACCAAAACGCAGTCGTCCAGCTCTGTAACTAAAATCTGTTTTGGCGTTTTCAATAGGTTTTTCGTTTAAAGTTCCATCTATTATATTGATGTCACCTATAGCTCTGGGGTCTTGATAATTTCCGCCTAATTCTGTTTCTAAATTTAACTTTCCTGTAATATTGATATTTGGCGGNTAAAATGGGGTCTCCAATTATAGAAAGACCGCCACCAAAACGCAGTCGTCCAGCTCTGTAACTAAAATCTGTTTTGGCGTTTTCAATAGGTTTTTCGTTTAAAGTTCCATCTATTATATTGATGTCACCTATAGCTCTGGGGTCTTGATAATTTC
This sequence comes from Hydrocoleum sp. CS-953, assembly GCF_002260545.1. Classification (GTDB taxonomy): domain Bacteria; phylum Cyanobacteriota; class Cyanobacteriia; order Cyanobacteriales; family Microcoleaceae; genus Trichodesmium. The sequence continues at coordinate 1,902 of NZ_LGSU01001491.1, forward strand.
CGCCTAATTCTGTTTCTAAATTTAACTTTCCTGTAATATTGATATTTGGCGGTACATAGCTCTGAGCAAACTTTTGTATTTCTGCTAAGTCTACATTTTTGAGTTGTAATTTCCCAGTTTGATTTTCTAGGCTCAAGTCTCCATTAAAAGCTAAGGATGCTTCTCCTGCTTTTACTTCTAGGGGTTTGACTGTCAAAATATCATTTTCGTACTTACCCTGTACGAGAAAATCATCTATTTTGTAAATTCCCCAATTCCAACCAGTACCTTTGATATCAAATTTCCCATCAATACCAGACTGCAAAGATCCTTCTGCCATTACTTCTCCCGAAAAAGTGACATTTAGATCCGCAAGAGGTGGTATTGGTATGGGAGTGTTTGGTTGTTCACTTTCTTGTTGTTGTTTGAGCAACGCTTGAATTTCGGCAAACCGACGCAACTGCATAATTACAGACGTATTTTCTGGAAAACCTGCTGCTGATGTTTGTACATCTGCTGCACTAGCATAATTTGGAGTTGCTATACCTCGCCCAATATCTTCTAAGTCAAACCATTGGAGCGCAGTCAAAATATCTTGCGCTTCTCCTTTTTCTATATTGAGAGTCGCTGCAAATTTGGGGTTGGTGGGTGAATTAATATCAACCATTGCTTGCAAGACATATCGACTTTCACCTAATAACAATGTGCCGTCATTAAGATTTGCTTTCCCTTCTGCATAGTTTATATCTGCTGTGAAACTTTCAGCATCTATATAACCGATGCTCGGTTTTGTTACTTCTAAATTTCCGTTTGCTGCGATTTTGTTAATATCGAATGTTCTCAAATTAGATAGAGCTATTTTGGCAGATGTTTCTCCAGAAACTGCACCGATACCAAACTGCTCTGCTGGTGCTATACCTAATAAACCAATAGGAAATTTTTCTAATGTTACTAAAAAGTTTTCTCCTTCGGTAACTCCTGCTAGTTTTGCTTGGTCACGTTTAACTAAGAAAGCAGTGGGAAAATAGGTCTCATCTAACACTAATTCTAGGCGGTCATTATTACCAGCAATTTTAACATTTACTCCCTGAGTAATTCCAGCATTCAAAGTACCTGATAATTCTGAATCGAAATCTACTGCATTTACTGCTAAATTTCTTAAAGCTACATCACCAACTAAGTTTAAATCCGCAATAGATTCACCGATAATTTTACCATCAAAGTTGACTCTACCTGTTAATAATTCCTCGGAGGGCTTGGAGACCAAGCCCCTACGGGATAAATTTTCTGTTAACTTGTCTATTGGCAGAGATGCTAAATTAAAATCTGACAAGTTGACATTAATATTAATTCCAGAAATAGCGGGAGTTTTTTGTGCTGGAAAATCTACACCTACTACTCCATCAGCACTAACTTCTGGCGGAATAGTAACTTTTTCTATTTCTATTTGTTTCTGATTCCAACTAAATAAACCATTGAAAGATTTTTGAATAATTGGTAATTCTGAAAGTGTTAATTTTGCTTGGGCTTGAATTGCTTCTGGAGTTAAATTTGCTAGACTTCCTGATAAGTCAATCTTGCTATTAAATAATCCTCCAATTACAGGTAAATTTTCGGCTTGACCTAATAATTGTTGAGCCTGTCTAATCGCAGCAACCGCTGGTTTTGCCTCTTCTTGTTTTTCTATTGCTGCGGAAAATTGCTCCAGAGGAATTTCGTCTCCTACTACAACAGCTTGCCATTTTTGACCAACTAATTCCCCATTAATATTTACTGCTCCACCTTCAGCAAAAATTAGTTTTCCTTCTGCTTCAGCAGCTATAGCTTCTGGGTTTAAATTCTCTAAATTTCCAGCTACTTTTCCATTACCAAGAATATTCCCATTTATTGTGTCTAAAGAACTTAAAATTTCTGGGGAAACTACTCCTATTTCTTTAGCTATTTTTTTGACAAAACTTAGAGGGATAGGGTCAGCGATCGCTACTCCTTCAAAATTTCCTTTATCTAATTTACCAGTAGCATTAATTGTGTTATTTCCAATTATTAATTTTCCACTTCCATCAGCAGCAATAGCTTTAGGATTCAAATTATTTAAGTTGGCAAATATGCTGAGATTACCAAAAAGTTCTCCTTCTATTCCTGGTGGTAAAGTTGCGCTAGGGGGAATGGCAACTAAACCAGTTTTTCTGATTGTTTGTTCTAGACGACGTAAACCAATTTTGTCTGTTTCTACATCAGCAAAAAAGTTTCCTCGATTCAGTCTTCCATCAATATCAATTTCATTACCATCAATAAATATCTTACTTTTAGTATTCGCGGTTATTGCTTCTGGAGTTAAATTTGTTAAACTTCCAGACAAATTAGCATTGAAATTTACTTGACTATTTAAAGATTTAACAGTCGGAATTTGAGTTTGTATAGTTTGGATTTGATTAGGTTCTACTGGTATTAAACCTGATGTTAAAATTGACTCACCTAAATCTAAAAGAGGATTTACTGCTAATTTACTGCTATTAACTGAGGCTTGAAAATTTCCTTTATTTAATCTTCCTTCAGCGTTAATTGTTCCTCCAGCAATAATAACTTTGCCATCTCCATTAATAGTAATTCCTTCAGGAGTTAAATTATTAATATTTCCAGATACCGTCGCTCCACCTTGAACTTTTCCATCAGTATTTCTTGGTAAAATATTGCTTCTGAGAGAAACTATTCCTGTTTGTGCAAATAATTTTTCTACGGCAGTTAGAGCTATTTGATTTGTGTTAACTGTGGTTTGGAAATTTCCTCTATTTAAGTTACCTGTGGCGTTAATTGTTCCTGCTTCAATTTTCAGATTTCCGGTTAAATCTCCTGTGAGATTTTCTTTTAAAAATTCTGGGTCAAGGTTCGTTAAATTTCCTGATAAATTGACCTTGCCATTTAACAGACCGTTGAGAGATTTTACTCGTGGAATATTTGTCTTAATTATATTTAATTGTTGCTGGTCAGTGATGATTCCTGAATTTACCGCAGATAAGCCTAAATCTAGTAAAGGATTAATTGGTAATTCTTGAGTATTTACTAATGCTTGGAAACCACCATTATTAACTTTGCCACTAGCATTAATTATGCCATTTGCCAAATTAACATTCCCGTCAAAATTACCTGTTACTCCTGCCAAACTTAAATTATTTAGATTCCCAGATACAGTTCCTTCACCATTAATTCTTCCATCAGTTTGACCAGATAATATTGGATTAGGACTTATCAGAATATCTGAATTTCTGGCAATTCTTTCTAAAGAACTTAAACTGAGTTGAGTAGCTGTTCCCTTTCCTTGCCAATTACCATTATTTACTTCACCATTCAGATTAATTTGACCACCAGCAAGATTAGCTAGCCCGCTCGCATTTCCATTAATACTATTAATTGAAAATTTACTTGTCAGACCAGAAAAATTTGCTTTACCATTAACAAGACCTTCTAATCCTGATGGTAAACCCAAAGGTTGTAAAGGTTCTAAATTATCTAAATTAATTTGATTAGCAGTAGCGTTAATTTGCCAATTTTCCAAGTTAGCATTGCCATTAATATTAACCGTTCCGCCACCAATTCTGACAATAGTATTTTTAATATTTGCCTGACTATTAATAATATCAACTGCACCACTCAAAGGATAAACTGCTTTTGGTAACTGCCATTGAATTTGCCCTTTAAGAGTTTCCAACGCACCAGCAATTTTAACATCTGTGGAAAAGTCACCTATGGGAAGAGGTGAAGTAAAACCATATTGTTGAGCGATCGCCTCCACTGGTAAATTTTGCACCCGCAAGTCTAAGTCAACTATTGGGTTAAATGTCTTTTGGGGTTTGGGGGGTTGGGAGGAGAGTTGGGAAGAGGGTTTGGAGACCAAACCCCTACGAGTTTCTTCTGAATTCTGACTTCTAAATTCTGATTTCTGAATTCCGAGTAGGGACGTTGCATACAATGTTCCCACACCCTGACTTCCAACTTCTAATTTCTTACTTTTGACTTTTGACTTTTGACTTTTAACTTCCTCCGACTCCTGACTCCTGACTCCTTCTTCAATAACAACGCCACCTTTACCACTAATTTTACCTCCCACTACTGGATTAATTTGTAAGTCGGAGAAACCAGCAGTCACATCAACAAGTTGAAAATCTTGATTTAACTCAGGACTAATAGAAAACTTCGTAGCGATATCTTTAAATCTTAACCTGTCAACTCTTGTAATTTCCGTACTCTCTATTTTTCCCGACACCACTGGTTTGAGTAAACTTCCAGAAAGGTTAACATCAGTTTTTACTTCTCCTTCTACCAAAGGTCTGAATTCTTGAATTTGACTACGAATTTGTTGAAGTTGCTNAATCTTGATTTAACTCAGGACTAATAGAAAACTTCGTAGCGATATCTTTAAATCTTAACCTGTCAACTCTTGTAATTTCCGTACTCTCTATTTTTCCCGACACCACTGGTTTGAGTAAACTTCCAGAAAGGTTAACATCAGTTTTTACTTCTCCTTCTACCAAAGGTCTGAATTCTTGAATTTGACTACGAATTTGTTGAAGTTGCTTTCTCGTTTCTGCTGATGTAGTGTTATTCGAGAGTAAATTAATTTCTCTTGTCGCAGTATTAAACAGAGTGTCGAAAGTAACAGGCAAAACTTCCGCTTGCAAATCAAATTTAATATTTTCTAAGTCTAAGTTTCTTGCTGTTTCCGCTGCACCTCGAACTTTTAACCCAATGTTCCCATAGTTCGCATCCAAGTTTTCCACATTAACTCTCGGCCAAGCAATATTAGCAACCGTATTTAGGTTAACTTGGTTGCTCAGGAGATCGGTATTAGCCTTAAACTCCTGTAAGCTAACCTTTCCTCTAGCATCCTGCAAAATATCTGCAATATTTTCAGATATTTTAACCTGAGCGCGGAGGTTCGCATCTAACTCCCCACTTTCTACATATATATCGGGAATATTATCTATAGCTAATGCCAAAGGAGCAAATATTGGCAATTGCAGTTTTTTTGCTACAACATCAGCATCAATAACGGAAGTTTTAAGATTAGCATGAGCATTAACTTTAAAATTACCACCATTTAAAACCTTGCCATTAAGATTTATTAACCAACGTTCTTCTTCATCTTCAGCAAGAACTTCGCTTTTACCTAAATCTAACAAAATTGGGGTAGCAGATTTTCCCTTTTCCGAGGGCTCAATAGTAACATTTAGTTTGGGGAAACTTAGCTTTTCAATGTCAATATCTAATGGTGGAGGAGGTAACTGTGCCAATTGTGGTATGGCAAATGAACCATTAGCTTCTTGCTGTACAATTGCTTGAGATTCTCCGAATGTAATATCCAATTTTACGGTTTTGAATAAAATTGGTCCAAGAGGAAATGTAACTTTGACTACTTCTGTAGAGGCACTAATTGAATCAGTTGAGGTTGGAGGTAGGGACGAAGGACCAAATTCTATGTATCCCAGGCCAAACTTTCTCAGTTCTCCTACTTTGACTGGTCTTTGCATTAGTTTGGTTNATTGCTTGAGATTCTCCGAATGTAATATCCAATTTTACGGTTTTGAATAAAATTGGTCCAAGAGGAAATGTAACTTTGACTACTTCTGTAGAGGCACTAATTGAATCAGTTGAGGTTGGAGGTAGGGACGAAGGACCAAATTCTATGTATCCCAGGCCAAACTTTCTCAGTTCTCCTACTTTGACTGGTCTTTGCATTAGTTTGGTTAGACTGTCACTGACCATTGGAGCTAATCCTTCTTTGACCCACCAACTTACTGCTATTCCCCCTGCTACTGAGACAGTAACTAATCCCAGACCACTGATAATTATTATTCGTCTCCATTTTCTGGGGGTGGAAAGGTTGGTTTGGTCATTGGGATTTTCTGGGGTGCTTTTCATAATTAACTCAAAAGTTAAAAGCTAAAAGTTAAAAGTTTTAAATTTCTTTCAACTATAGCTGGTATAGCTCAAGTCAGAAGTAAAAAGTCAAAAGTTAAATTTTTGCTGTGACTAAATTTAACATTTTGAGAATGCCCTAACTCCCATAGTGATTGCTATAAATGCTATACTTTTGAATTTGCTTATCTGCTATCTACTATTGAATATATCTCCAAAAACAAAAATTTATCTGTAGAAATAAGCTTGTCTTAGTCGCCGGACAATTTCTCCATGAACTTCACTGCGGATACGGTTGCCACGCTGACATTGTTCCAATTTAACATTATCAACAAAAAACTTCACAGCCAGATTAACATTAGTAGTACCAAAATCAACTCCCGACGCATCTTGCATCCAAATTTTGGGAGACTGCCAGGAAGCATAAGTTTGAAATCTCTCTTCTATCCATTTCCATAACTCTTCAGTATAATCATCCAATTTTGTTTCTGAAAAACTCCGATTAGCATTAACAATTTGCTGTAATAATTTGTTCATTTTCTTTGTTAAAAAATATATTTTTCTTTCCCACTCATTGTTTGGGGAGTTGCCTTCAGAGACGTTGGGAAAGAAAACATAGAGAGTATTTTTAGTTGATTTAGCCCAAATTTTTGATAAGGCGAAAACCAATGTGAGTGCTTCCCGTATCGGGTGACTGAGACTCCCGTGCAGCCNTTTCCCACTCATTGTTTGGGGAGTTGCCTTCAGAGACGTTGGGAAAGAAAACATAGAGAGTATTTTTAGTTGATTTAGCCCAAATTTTTGATAAGGCGAAAACCAATGTGAGTGCTTCCCGTATCGGGTGACTGAGACTCCCGTGCAGCCGGACGGTATCGACTGCAATAGTTGGGCGCACAGAGGTGAGAACCACCCTTAATGACGTGTACCGCACCCTCGGCAGGTTTTTTGGGGTCAAAACTTTCGGCTTGGCTAGGACCTTCTGGGTTAACGCTATGAGCCATGTCTTTTCGTTCAACCCGATACCAGTCGGCTGTCCATTCCCAAACGTTACCTGTCATGTCATACAAACCGTAACCATTTGCCTTGAACGAACCAACAGGAGCAGTTCCCAAATAACCATCTGCTTTGGTATTGAGAAAGGGAAAAATTCCTTGCCAAGTGTTGGCTTTTTTGGCAGAATATTCTTGACCCCAGGTGTAAGTAGACTCTTTTAAACCACCTCTGGCAGCGTATTCCCATTGAGCTTCAGTGGGAAGTTGTTTTCCTGCCCATTTGGCGTAAGCTAAAGCATCTTCGTAGGCAATATGAACGACGGGATGGTTTTCTTTCCNTTGGTATTGAGAAAGGGAAAAATTCCTTGCCAAGTGTTGGCTTTTTTGGCAGAATATTCTTGACCCCAGGTGTAAGTAGACTCTTTTAAACCACCTCTGGCAGCGTATTCCCATTGAGCTTCAGTGGGAAGTTGTTTTCCTGCCCATTTGGCGTAAGCTAAAGCATCTTCGTAGGCAATATGAACGACGGGATGGTTTTCTTTCCCTTTAATATTGCTATCGGGGCCGTAGGGATGTTGCCAGTTTGCACCCACAACCCAATGCCACCAACTCAGATAAGCCACTTGTTGAATGCCTTCTGCGGGAGGTTCAAAAACAAGGGAACCAGGCGATCGCTGTTCATCAGGTAAATCAGGAAATTGTTCTTTTGATAGGGGACGTTCGGCTATGGTAACGTAACCTGTATCTTCAACAAATTTGGTAAATTCGGCGTTGGTAATTTCGTGGGAGTCAATGCAAAATGAACTGACACTAACATCTTCAACAGGTAGTTCTTCGATAAATTCTGGTTGCTCCGACCCCATTTTGAAATCTCCTCCCGAAATGAGAACCATATTTTCGGGACAAGTTGAAGAGGGTGCGGCAAACGCACTCGGACTAAAAATAGTAACAGTTAGAATAAAAACACTGAGAACAATTAGAAGTTTTTGAATATAATTTTGAGAATTATTCATCATTTGATTTGCAGAATTATTTACATCATGCCGTTTTGTTTGTAGTTGTGCTCTAGCCTGCTAAGAAGCTGTTTGAGAAGTGCTGGATGGAACCGATGAATCCTAAAAACCTAACCCCCCTGCCCCCCTTCCCTACAAGGGAATGGGGGTTAATAAGCCTCTCTCCTCGTAGGAGAGAGGTTTGGAGAGAGGTTTTTATGTATCTGGGCTAAAGCACAACTACGAGCCTAATTAATTCAAGCGAACATGATAAAGCTCTCGTAGGTTGGGTTGAGGAACGAAACCCAACACCCCATCACCAACCGTTAAAATCTAATTGGTTCAGCGAGGGAAACTAATGTTGGGTTGACCAACGGGAAACCCAACCTACACCTACTATTTGCTTGAATAACGTTTCTCAACCTGCTGAATGATTGAGTCCCAAAATTCTTCATTCCCTACTTTGATTTCAGGTTCCTCGGGAGCCAATTCATCCAGCAACTCAACCGTCAGTTTATTCAAGGTGCCAGTGAACTCGAAAGGCGTGTCATCGGCATAATCCAACGAAACAGGAGAACCCAAATCCATTCCTTTCAAAATCCGGTGCAAAAGACCGTGAAAAAACATAGATAAAACCTCATAAAAGGGGTTAACACGCATCTCAGGCTGCATCCCAAAACATAATCTGGATAGCCTTGGGATGGCCTGTAGAGTTCCGAGCTAGCGATCGGGACCCTACAGTCTTAGCTGAAAAGGAAGGCAGAAGGCAGAGGGCAGAAAGCAGAGGGAAAAGAAAGGTTGAAAGGGAAAAGATTTTTTTTAATTGAGAATGCCAACTCGCGAGTGGGAAACAACAGTATCTGTCAGTCGGGAGCGATTGATAATTTGACTAATAAACAAACCATCGTTAGGGCGAGAATTGCCTACTGTCTTTTTGTGAAAGTAAACCCATATTGATAACTATCTCTCCGTCCTGGAGAGACGAGAGACAACATTTACCTTTGGAAAACGTAAAACTTATTGGATGTATCAACCCCTAGAGACTTAAACCCAACTTCAGTAAATGAATTTATCATTTCTATTTCATCGAAAACGACTAACTTGACAAATTGACGTGCCAGTATTTTTTCCTCATTGGAAAATGTATACCACTTTGTCATGTAGTCACCTGAATGGTTGATTTCTTGAGAGTAAGTAATATCAGAAGATATTGCTTTTGAATAATTCTTGTGTTCTCCCTGAATTGAAATAATTAGTAATCCATTGTCTTCTAAGAGATTGTAGAGTTTACGCAGTAGGCTAAGATGATCTGACTTATCATCGCAGTAGCTATATAGTCGATACTGTTTATCATCTTGGTATGAAATACAGATAGCACCACCACTAGAAATGATAGATTGAAAAGACTCATTTTCTGGATAGTCTCTAATGTCTAAATTTAATAACTTGACATTGTAATCTGACAACCTACGCCGAGCCTTGACAAGCATTTCTTCAGAAAAGTCTACTCCTGTGATATCGTAATCCTGAACTTTCAGCATTTGTTCAGTAAGTAAACCAGTTCCGACACCCACATCCAGGATTTTTGTTCGGGTTTCTAAGATAAGTGCCAGTGAGTTAACAAAGGCTTCATAATCGTAATAACCTGCTTCCATCAATAAATCATAGAATTGAGCAAGTTCTATGTATTCATTCTGCTTTCTAATAGTATTTGAAGACGCTTGATTCATAGTTGACATATTTTTGTTAGTCCTAGTTTGTAAGGTTTATTCTTCCGAGTAATTAGGGTGAGCAATGCTCACCCAATTGGGTCACTCAATCAGCCCCATCGAGACTAAATTCATTAGCTACTTAGGCATTCGATTCGGCTGTTGGATGACCTGGGTTTTTCCTACCTCATGGGTAAGTCCTGTGAATAGCGATCGCTATTTGGTTGAGTAATGTTTCTCAACCTGCTGAATGATTATGTCCCAGAAGTCTTCATTACTCATATCTTCCGAAGCTTGGTAGGGCTCCATTGGCAAGCCCAATTCGACTTCAACCTTGTNCCACTTGGGTCGCTCAAACTGCCCGATCGAGACTAAATTCATGATCTACTTAGGCTTTGGATTCGGCGGTGTGATGGCCTGGGTTTTTCCTACCTCATGGGTAAGTCCTGTGAATAGCGATCGCTATTTGGTTGAGTAATGTTTCTCAACCTGCTGAATGATTATGTCCCAGAAGTCTTCATTACTCATATCTTCCGAAGCTTGGTAGGGCTCCATTGGCAAGCCCAATTCGACTTCAACCTTGTTGATAGTTCCGTCGAACTCAAAAGGAGCGCGATCGGCATAGTCTAACGAAACTGGTGCGCCCATATCGATGCCGACATCGAAGGTTTCACTAGCAGTGAAGGCTCCGGGGACGACTTGCTCGATAGTGATTGGGTCAGCGACTTCTGAACCATCCACTTTTATAACCACTCCACCTGGGGAATCGGGACTCTCGATGGTTGTTTCTACTTCAATGATGTGATGACCAGCAGCGATCGGTTCGGGTGATGCAGCCTTATAACGATCGAGGAGCAGCATATTGTACTCATACTTAAGCAGTCCGTTATCCATAAACAGACTCACACCGCCACCGGAACCTCCCAAGGCATAGAGAACGCCGGAAGCATTTTCATCCAGATCGACATCGATGGTAACCACGTTGCTCTCGCGACCTAGACCCGGTGCAGTGAATTCAGGCATACGAGTTGTGCTTTCATCAAATGTCCAGCTAGTATAGGGCGTCGATATCCGGTCTTCGGGATGAATGCGGGTCCACAGGCCGCCCCCAATGGGGAATGCCGAGTTATCTTCTGCTTCTGCCAAGAACATTTGTTTCATCGTCTCCAAACGCTCCGGCTCCTGAGCTGCCAGATCGTGCATTTGAGTGAAGTCGTCGGTAATGTGATACAGTTCCCAAACGTCCTTAGTGGCATCCCAATTCTCTAACTGGCCTCGTTCAGGTGTTTTCCAGGGGATCTGAGGACCGAAGGTGCAGGCATACCAGCCATCCTTATAGATGCCTCGGCTGCCGCTGTTCTCGAAATATTGAACGTTCTTTTGACCCTCTGCGTTGGCATCGTTGAAGGTGTACTTCATGCTGATCCCATCGATGGGATCTTGCTGGAAGCCGTAAACCTCTTCAGGCGGCGTAATGCCCAGGATATCGTAGATAGTTGGAGCGATATCGTTGACATGGTGGAACTGAGACCGGATGGTTTTCTTGTCGGTGATGCCATCGGGCCAGGAGATCACCATCGGGTTGCGGGTACCACCGAAGTGGGAAGCAACTAGCTTGGTATAACGGAAGGGGGCATCCCCTGCCCAGGCCCAAGCGGCGTGGTAAGCGTTTTCAGTTTTTCGGGTTCCCAAGGCATCAAGTCCGCCTAGTTCGTCGAGAGCCTCAAGTTGCTGCTCGATAGTATTGGGAATTTGGTTCTGGGCAAGCATTTCGCTGATACTGCCCTCCAGACCTGAGGCACTGGCTCCGTTGTCACCAAAAATATAAAAGACGAGGGTATTGTCGCGAATGCCCAGATTTTCGAGTTCCGAGATCACCTTACCCGCCTGGGTATCCACATGTTCGAGAAACCCTGCATAGACCTCCATCAACCGCCGTTGGAAGTCAAGTTCCGACTCGGGAATATCATCCCATGCTTGCATGTCATCAGGCCGAGGAGTTAGCTCGGCATCTGCTGGAATCCAGCCCATAGCTTTCTGGTTGTTAAAAACCCGCTTTTGGTACTCGTCCCAGCCGTCATCGAATTTGCCCTGATATTTATCTGCCCATTCCTTAAAGACGTGGTGAGGACCGTGGGCTGCCCCTGGTGCCCAGTACATCAAGAAGGGTTTGTCGGGAGAATAGGAACGGGGGTGGCGCATCCAGGCGATCGCCTTATNTTCCGACTCGGGAATATCATCCCATGCTTGCATGTCATCAGGCCGAGGAGTTAGCTCGGCATCTGCTGGAATCCAGCCCATAGCTTTCTGGTTGTTAAAAACCCGCTTTTGGTACTCGTCCCAGCCGTCATCGAATTTGCCCTGATATTTATCTGCCCATTCCTTAAAGACGTGGTGAGGACCGTGGGCTGCCCCTGGTGCCCAGTACATCAAGAAGGGTTTGTCGGGAGAATAGGAACGGTGGTGGCGCATCCAGGCGATCGCCTTATCCGCCATGTCTTCGCTGAGGTGGTAAGTATCGTCGTGGGGCGGCTCTATGGGGTTGAGGTTCTCATAGAGGCGCGGCTCGTACTGAGAGGTTTCACCCGCCAGGAAGCCGTAGAAATAGTCGAAGCCATACCCGGTCGGCCAGCGATCGAAGGGGCCCATTGCTGTGGTCTCGTTGGCTGGCGTATTGTGCCATTTGCCAAAAGCAGAGGTTTTGTAGCCATATTCGCTCAAAACTTCCGCGACCGTGGCAGTGGTATTGGGAATAACCCCCAGGTAACCATCCCAGTCCAGTGCCCGTTCTGTAATCGTCCCTGATTGAGCCCGGTGGTGATTGCGCCCCGTTAAGAGAGCAGCGCGGGTGGGCGAGCAGATGGCAGTAGTGTGAAAGGTGTTATAGGCAATCCCATCATCCCACAGACGGCTTAGGGTCGGCGTGTGGATCTCGCCACCAAAGGTGTCAGCCTGCCCGAAGCCCACATCATCCAGCATGATAATGAGGATGTTGGGCGCATCTTCGGGTAGATAGTTCGGTTCCTCGCGCCGGATCATGGTGGACTCTTGCAAAGTCGGTCCGGCGACGCTGGCTGATGGCACTGGCGGGAATGGCAGCGCCGAGCCATCGACAGTTTGTGCCAATACAGGGGGAGTAATACTTCCCAATAGGAGGGAGGTGGCGATCGCGATCGCCACTACTCCTTTCAAAATCCGGTTCAAAAAACCGTTAAAAAACATTGATAAAACCTCATAAAAAGGGTTAACACGCATCTCAGGCCACATTCCAAAACACAATCTGGCCTTGGGATGTTATGTAGAGTCCCGATCGCTAGATTGGAACCCTATCACCTGGACTGAATTGGACTTATTGAAATTTGTTAATCGAAAATTGAATTAGGATATCTCATACCCACTCCGTAGGACAACAGAGTAATCCAAAGACTTGAAGATTACTTTAATGGAACTGAGCTTGATTGATACAAATGTTTGGCTTGATCGCTTGAATGACTAATTTGCTTGTTTTGGGTTAGGCGATCGCCTCTAGTTAGGGAGCGTTCAGCTCCGCTGGTGTCAGAGGCAATCGCCCACTCGCTGGACTTACACTCAATCAATAGGTTGGGAAATTTCCCAACCCATTGTCAGATGCCAAGGTAGATTTACTTCATCTACTTAGTTGAATAACGTTTCTCAACTTGCTGAATGATTGTCTCCCAAAAATCTTCTTGAGCCACATTTTCAACAGGTTGGGCAGGCAAGGGGGTGGGTTTGTGCGGCCATGGCAATACAGGTATTTGGTCTAGCGGACCACCATCATCTACATCAAAATCGGGATCGAAGACGGGTGTCCCCTGAGCATCTAAGAACTCAGGCTGGGCTTTGAGAAACTCGCTGAATTTCTGCTCCTCTGCGTAGGCAACAAGCCGCGCTTCGAGATATTCCACGATATCTGGATGCAGCCAGGCAACGTTAACCTGTTCTTCCTTGTCCTGAGATAGATCGAATAGCTCGGTCTTACCAGGAAAAGTTGCGTACTTGATCAGCTTCCAATTGCCTCTGCGGATAGCCCCGCGAAAGCTCTCGACGTTGATCAAAATCTCCTCATGGGGTGAGATAGCCCCTTCAGCAAGGGTCGCCCATGCGTCTTTCCCGTCAAAAGGATGATCGGCACTGCCCTCAGCCCCGGCAAGAGNATGGGGTGAGATAGCCCCTTCAGCAAGGGTCGCCCATGCGTCTTTCCCGTCAAAAGGATGATCGGCACTGCCCTCAGCCCCGGCAAGAGCTAGCAGGGTAGGCATGATATCTACATGATGTAGAGGTTCGTCCACTACTGCTGGCTGGAGTTTGCCTGGCCAGTTGACGATGGCAGGTAAACGCACTCCCCCCTCATAAAGGGTCGTCTTGCCACTTCGGAAAGGCTCGTTAGAACCTGGCGGATGGTCTGGAATATGGGCCCCCGGTGCGTAAAATACGTCTGGTCTTACTCCGCTGCCACCATTGTCGGTAGAGAAGAATATCAGCGTATTCTCGCGCATACCTTCCTCTTCGAGAGCCTGAAGCATACGACCGATCTGGGTGTCCAGACTGGTAATCATAGCTGCGTAAGTGCGCTTCTCCTCATCCTTCTTCTCATCACCCGGAAACACATCCTTATAAGCATCGATCTCTTCTTGGGGAGCCTGTAATGCAGTGTGGACTGCCAAGGGAGAGAAATAGAGAAAAAACGGTTTCGACTGGTCGTGTTGATGGATTAGCTTTACCGCTTCGTCCCCAACCAACTCTGTGTAGTAGCCATTTTCAGGGGCTTCTTCAGTGTTTAATTTTTCACCGTTGCGCTGCCAGTCGATTTCACCTTCACGCTCCTTGGTAAAATAATCTACCTCACCCAGGACGTTGCCATAGAAGTAGTCAAAGCCGCGATTCTGAGGCCAATAATCCGTAGAAGCATGGCCGAGGTGCCATTTGCCGACCATTGCCGTTTCGTAATCAGCTTTTTTGAGAGCTTGGGGCAGAGTAACCTCATCCGTGGGCAATCCGTACTTATGTCCGTCGAAGATAACAAGAGTCTGCAAGCCGTAGCGCATGGGGTAACGCCCTGTCAACAGTGCTGCTCTTGCTGGAGTGCATACGGGCAAACCATAGTATGATTCCAAGCGCACACCTGTGTTAGCAAGCTGGTCAATATTAGGTGTCCGGATCTGGCTGCCACGATAACCTAGATCGGCATTACCCAGGTCATCTGCCAAAATCACAATGATATTAGGCTTGGTGACTGGGGTCTCGGCCAGAGCATTGGGGGACAAAAGGAGGCAAGGTCATCATGGCCAGAGCCATGACNGCAAGCCGTAGCGCATGGGGTAACGCCCTGTCAACAGTGCTGCTCTTGCTGGAGTGCATACGGGCAAACCATAGTATGATTCCAAGCGCACACCTGTGTTAGCAAGCTGGTCAATATTAGGTGTCCGGATCTGGCTGCCACGATAACCTAGATCGGCATTACCCAGGTCATCTGCCAAAATCACAATGATATTAGGCTTGGTGACTGGGGTCTCGGCCAGAGCATTGGGGACAAAAGGAGGCAAGGTCATCATGGCCAGAGCCATGACTGCCAAAATAAAACGTCGTAAAATCCAGTTCACAGTGATTTTAAATCCCATAGATAAAATCTAATTGTTGTTTGAATTGAAAAAAAGCAGAACATCTTTGAAGTTGATAGAGCGATCGCCTGACTATACCTCCAGGCGAAACTCAAAACTCTATTGAGAATGCAAACTCGTGAGTGCGATACACCAGTATCTGTCAGTCGGAAGCAATTGATAATTTGAGTTAGCCCAAATTTTTGATAATTTTTAGCAACTTCTTCCTCTCAGGGTCGATCGGTGTACTGAATTTCCGAATATGCAGATTTCTTCTGCTAGTGCTAAGGATGGCATTGGGGGTATTGACATCCTCTCAGGGCCATACCCACTCCGTAGCACAACAGAGTAATCCAAAGACCTCAAAGTTACTTTAGTGGTAATCTATCTCTGTGGATAATCAAAAATTATAACTTTCTCAGCTATACAAATTAAATAACTAAGTTTAAGTTCACATTAGTTTTGCTTATAGCTTGTTTGATTATTTTTTTTGATGGAGTGGTGTAAAAGTTAAGTTGATAGATGAAGATAAACAATAGTAAAATTGCCCAAGCTCAAGATGCTCCTGGGATAAGCAATCAGAAGATTCTCTCGAAATCATTTACAGATGTGGATGTTTTCAAAGAGTTTTTTGCCTATCGAGAGATAGAAATAATACAACTCAGTCCCGGTTCTCTTCAAGCTGAGGTTTTGTCAATTCAGGTTGGTGACATATATTTCCTATATAATCAGGTGAACCAAGGGCTTCAAACTTGGGGTCAGCCTGCAAAGGGATGCATCTCTTTTTCGGTACTTTGGTCTGAGAATGAAAAAGAATATTACTCCTTGCGTCATCCTATCAAGCCTCAAAGAACTGTTTTTGGTTTCAATAACACTGAAGCAGACGGAGTATATCCTCAAGGTGGAGCGTTGACACAAATTTTAATACCTCTTAAAACTTTTGATGCTTATGCAGACAAACTACAACGCCACGATATAGACGATAATTTCCGGAGAAAAAATCATGTGAATTTGCTCCCAACTGGGATCAAAGAAATTAAAGATTACCTGAAACAACTGATTTGGTTAGCAGTACACAAACCGACTTTGTTTCAAAACCCTCATATTGAGAAACTGGTTGCTGATGATTTAGTTCCTTTGTTGATTAGTCAGATTCCCATTAAGTTAAATTCTAAGTCTTTCCCCAAACCTTCCCGAAGAGCAAAGTTGATTGCTCAAGCAGAGCAAAAAATGTTAGCACACTTGGAAACACCTCTGACTTTAAAACAATTAGCTGAAAATTTAGGGTCTAGCAGTTGTGCGTTATCTTTTGGTTTTAAAGACTTATTTGGTCTGAGTCCCATGCGTTATCTCAAGGTGCGACGACTCAATGCAGTGCGACAACACCTGAAAGCAAGGGAACCAGAAAATTGTACCATCGCCATCCTCGCCAGTGAATTTGGGTTTTACAGTCCATGTCATTTTACTAAAGATTACAAAGCCATGTTTGGGGAGTTGCCTTCAGAGACGTTGTTAAATAATTGATAATTGATAATGGATAATTGATAATTACCTCTCCCTAAAACGGATAGGATTGAATAAAAGGAAAANGGGTTTTACAGTCCATGTCATTTTACTAAAGATTACAAAGCCATGTTTGGGGAGTTGCCTTCAGAGACGTTGTTAAATAATTGATAATTGATAATGGATAATTGATAATTACCTCTCCCTAAAACGGATAGGATTGAATAAAAGGAAATTTTTTTTTGTTTCTCCTATGGGGAGAGGCTTTATACCTTGATTTTTCGGTAAAGAAGACATAGGAGGCGATCGCTAATATTGTTCACTAGACATAGCAATCCTAAATAGGTTGTAATATAGAATCCGGTTGAACAGTTGTCATTGCGAGGATAGGAAGCAATCTCATTGATTTGGGAGATTGCGTCCTTCCACTCCGTTACAGTCGCAATGACGCAGGCTATAGTAATTATCCGGATTCTATATCATATAAAATCCTGCTGAAAAGTTGAAAAGTGCTTATTCCAGGATAGAAAGCAATCTCGCGTACTTATGAAATTGCTTCC
Organism: Hydrocoleum sp. CS-953; assembly: GCF_002260545.1. GTDB lineage: Bacteria > Cyanobacteriota > Cyanobacteriia > Cyanobacteriales > Microcoleaceae > Trichodesmium. The sequence goes on from NZ_LGSU01001491.1 coordinate 19,168, forward strand.
TTCCAATTCTTTTCAGTCGCAATGACTTACAATCTAATCATCTTGATTTGATATCAAATCTTTTCATCTAAATGCTACAATGCCAACAAAATCTCCATCTCATTCGTCAACCCATCCGACCAACTTGCTGTCACTCCAATACCACGAATGGAATCCAAAATAGCCTTTACCTCCGATGGCATCACCGCATTTACAAACGGATAACGATTCACCCAAACCATCGCCCGCTCCATATCCAAATACAAATACCCCTGATTCGACTTTGGCAAAGACCCCAGAATTTCTTCAAAACCTTCACTATCAATCAAACCATCATCAGGAATATTTATCATTACGTCTATTAAAGGTTTTCCCAGCCCCACCAACAAAGTATTATCATCCAACCACCCATATCCAAAAAATGTACCAATACCAACCATCTGCCATTCCGTCAATGACTGCACTCCCATCTGTTTCTCCTTAACCGCCACACCCCCATTTTTAATCGCCATCTGATTTAACTTTTTCAACGTTACCTCAGCAGCAGAGCGATCGCTCGTCTCGAAAACCATCGCTCCACCGACTCCAGTTGTGGCTAATATTCCTTGATTTGATGTAATCAAACCAAGAGCAAATTCTCCATCCATCCAACTAAACACTTCTTTATCCACATCTAAATCTACTTCCTCAAAAGTCTTCCTCACCATATCCAAACCATTCTGCAAATCTTCATTTTCCTCTGCTTGAGTCACAAGTTGCGACCAACTTTGACTAATACCCATGCCACTGATAAACATTATTGTCTCCGCTGGAAACCGTTGCAAAATTTCACCCGATACAGATTGAGTTAACTCTGGAGACAATGGAGAAACCAACTTAGTAACTGCTCGCAACCGTACACCCGCATCATCAACTCCTATTCCCATCACCATCGAATCTATTTGCTCAAACTGCTCTAAACTAGCAGCAGATAACTTTTGATCCTCCGGCAAATCATCTGCAAATTCTGTGACAAACTGACTATAGTTAGGAATAAAAATAGTAGCAATAGCATTCTCAACCCCCACATTCTGCTGTAAAGTTTCAGTAGCATTTTTACTCATAGAAACACTTTTACCCTGAAAGGTATCAATAGCATCTTCCACTGCTGCTGCTATAGGAGCGATCGCTAAATAATCTCCCAAAATTGCTAAATTAAAAGTTTTCCCAGTATCGTCAGTAACTTCTCGAATAGTCACCCCCTGATATTCTCTCTTTATTACCTTGCTCTCATCTTCCCCTTTCAACTTACTCACAAATCTCAAAGCTTCTAATTTATTTTTAATTCCCACTACCATCAAAATATTTACAGGATCGGTATTTTGCCCCTCTTCAGCNCTGTTAAGTTTCAGTATCATTTTTACTCATAGAAACTCTTTGACCCTGAAAGGTATCAATAGCATCTTCCACTGCTGCTGCTATAGGAGCGATCGCTAAATAATCTCCCAAAATTGCTAAATTAAAAGTTTTCCCAGTATCGTCAGTAACTTCTCGAATAGTCACCCCCTGATATTCTCTCTTTATTACCTTGCTCTCATCTTCCCCTTTCAACTTACTCACAAATCTCAAAGCTTCTAATTTATTTTTAATTCCCACTACCATCAAAATATTTACAGGATCGG
>NZ_LGSU01001492.1 GCF_002260545.1 Hydrocoleum sp. CS-953
CAATTAATGAACCTGCTAGTTCTTATAAAAACTAGACTTTACAACTGATCCAGACTACCTTAAAATCAATGTAAATTTAAACCAATATCACCTAATTAACTATGTCCAAAAATAAAAAGAATGGAACAGAAACTCCTGTAGAAAAAAATCTCAGTAACCCACAATACTACTTTAATAGAGAATTTAGTTGGTTAGAGTTTAATCGTAGGGTTTTATCTGAGGGTTTAGACCCCCGTACTCCCCTATTAGAACGTTTAAAATTTTTAGGAATTTTTAGTTCTAATTTAGATGAATATTTTATGGTTAGGGTAGCAGTTTTGAAAAAACAAATAGAAGCTGAAGTACATAAATTAACACCTGACGGTCGTACTCCCCAAGAACAACTAGATGGGATTAATCAAAGACTATTACCAATGGTTTCTTTACAACACCAATTCTTTGAGGAAACCTTACGACCAGAATTAGGGAAAAATGGCATTTATATCTTCAATTATATAGACCTAAATCAAGAACAAAAAACATATCTACAAAACTATTTTGAAGAACACATATTTCCTGTACTTACACCTCTAGCTATTGATGCTAGTCATCCTTTTCCTTATTTATCTAATCTTAGTTTTAACTTAGCAGTAATGCTAAAAAATCCAGATACTCAAGAAGATTTATTAGCTAGAATTAAGGTTCCCAAAATATTACCTCGGTTTTTGCGGTTACCAGAAAAATTGCAACAAATACAAGAAAACACTCACACTATAAATTGGGTAGGAGTTCCTCTCGAACAAATCATTGCTCACAATTTAGGTTCTCTATTTCCTGGTATGGATATTCAGGAATATCACCTATTTCGGATTACTCGTGATGCTGACTTAGCAGTACAAGAAGATGAGGGTGATGACTTGCTGTTAGTAATTGAGAAAGAACTACGAAAACAGCGTATAGGTGGTACAGTAGTCAGAATGGAAATTAATCCAACAATGCCAAGTAAATTAAAAAAGATATTAATGGAAAAGTTGGAGTTGTCTGAAAAAGATGTCTACACAGTAGATGGATTACTTGATTTAAAAGATTTAATGTCATTCTTAGGGTTGCCGTTGCCTAACCTTAAAGATCCAAGTTGGGGATCTACTATGCCTCCACGGTTGCGAAATTATAGTGATGATATAACAACTCGTGACCTGAATGAGAACAATGGAATTGACTTTTTTGAGGTAATTCGCCAGAAAGATTTATTGGTACATCATCCATATCATTCTTTTGCAAGTACGGTACAAGGTTTTATTACCCAAGCAGCACACGATCCTAATGTATTGGCGATTAAGATGACTCTCTACCGTACTTCTGGAGATTCGCCTATTATCAATGCTTTGATTGCTGGGGCAGAAAATGGCAAACAAGTAGCAGCATTGGTGGAATTGAAGGCAAGATTTGATGAAGAAAATAATATTCAATGGGCGCGGAAGTTAGAACAATCTGGTGTTCATGTGGTTTATGGTTTAGCAGGTCTGAAGACTCATACTAAAATTGTGATGGTGGTGCGTCAGGAGGAAGATCATATCCGTCGTTATGTTCATATTGGTACTGGTAATTATAATCCTAAGACCGCTAAACTTTATACTGATTTGGGTTTGTTGAGTTGTCGCCCAGAATTAGGAGCAGATTTAGCAGATTTGTTTAATTTCTTGACAGGATATTCTCGGCAGCAGTCTTACCGGAAGTTGTTGGTGGCGCCTGTGAATATGCGCGGTCGCTTTATTAAACTGATTCGCCGAGAAATTGAGAATTGTAAAGATGGAGATACAGGCCGTATTGTGGCGAAGATGAATTCTTTGGTAGACCCTGAAATCATTGCTACTTTGTATGAAGCGTCTCAAGCAGGGGTGAAAATTGATTTGATTATTCGTGGTATTTGTTGTCTGCGTCCGGGTTTGAAGGATATTAGTGAAAATATTAAGGTGGTGAGTATTATTGGGCGTTATTTAGAACACTCTCGGATTTTCTACTTCCATAATAAAGGTAAAGAGGAGTTGTATATTGGTTCTGCTGACTGGATGCCGCGTAATCTTAATCGTCGGGTTGAAGCTATTACACCTTTGGAAGATCCTGACAATATGAAAGAGTTGCAAGAGATTCTGGGGATTTTATTATCTGACAACCGCCAAGCTTGGGATTTACAAGCAGATGGTCAGTATATTCAGCGTCGTTCTAATGATAATTCTCCTGAACTTGGTTCCCATAAAATTTTGATGGAAACTGTAGCCAATAATTAGGCTTAGAGTTGTGTTTTAGGGCCCTGGATGTGTTTCTGGCACTAAAGCGCAACTACAAACAAATACTTTTTTCTAACGTATTGGCAAGAGTCAGAGTCATAGCGATCGCTCCTTCTATTTGATCTAGAATCCGGTTGAATACTTGTCATTGCGACCGTTTCATGTCTGAAACAGGAAGAAAGAAGCAATCTCCTAAATCTCTAAGATTGCTATCCGTTCCGGAATGCTCCGCAAACCTTCCACTCCGTTACAGTCGCAATGACTTGGGTATAGTAATTATCCGGATTTTATTTGAGAGTTCGATCTTAATCCAAACTGTTAAATTTTTGCATCAAAATTCTCTATAATTTTATAGTCAAATTAAGATAATAACAGTAACAAAAGAAATTAAATGACAAAAAGAGAATGTCCTAAATGTAATACTAAATTTAAACTGCCTTCCATATCTATTCCTATCATATTGCCACCAACGGATAAAGATTATGAGTGGGTAGACAGTAGTGAAATACTTACTTGCCCCAATTGTAATGCTACTCTCGCAGTATGGGTTCGCGAATATCTTGAAGAAGATAAACAAGAAATTGGTGAATTAGAATTCTTAGATGATGGCAAGGAAGATAAAAAGAAGAAAAAGAAGAAAAAGAAGAAAAAAGAGTAGTTTTTGACTTAGATTATATGATGTTTATGCCACATATAGCCATTCCCATAATGCTGAGGTACAAAATTCTAGCTTTGAGGGAATAGGGAATAGGGAGTAATAAAAAGATAACTGTGCTTCATAAGCTTGGGAAACACTATAATACCATAGAAAAATATGGTGAGAATAATACATTTGAGTAGATATTCCCCAACGATTTACACAAATAAATTACATGGACATCATATTCAATAATTTATGTAGAATCTTTGTTAAGTAGTTTTCGGNTGCTTCATAAGCTTGGGAAACACTATAATACCATAGAAAAATATGGTGAGAATAATACATTTGAGTAGATATTCCCCAACGATTTACACAAATAAATTACATGGACATCATATTCAATAATTTATGTAGAATCTTTGTTAAGTAGAATACATAAAAATATATATTATACAAGTATAAAGTTATAATTTATAGCGGTTCTCACAAAGGTAGACTACAAAAATTCCTCCTTCTCTCCTAGATAACTAAAGCCTTCTTCCTTTAAACCCAAATCTCTGTACTCTATATTAATGAAAATTGCTATAATACACCAGAAAAATTTTATATTTTTATTATTTTTTAAGTAGCAACTTTGACTATATAATGTATAAATATTTGGAGTCAATTCTGACAGATTGTCATTAATTAAAGAATAATTACTACCAGGGGAGAAATTAAAGATGAAGAATCAAGATTGGTTGTTGACTGGAGACGGTCAATGTCAACCTTGTAAAACTGTGAATGAATGGAAATTATTAAGAGAAAATTATCGGTTTTATAGATTTTTAACAGAACTTGAAGATACCTTAAAAGATGCTATAGATGAAGCTAGTTGTTTGCCAAAAATTCGACTGTTAGTCCGACAATTTATTACTAATTCATACTGGCTGCAAACTCAAGAGCCAGAACCTTGTGAAAAAACAGGAATATCTGTTATTTTATTGTATGATGAATTAGGATTTCCCCTCACAGTACAAACCGTAAAAATTATGCCAGGAGCAATTTCAACAATTCATAATCATGGTACTTGGGGAATAGTAGCAGTATTAAAAGGTCAGGAAAAAAATACTTTCTGGAAACCTAGTCCTGACCCAGAAAATAAATATAAAATTGAACTATCTGGAGAGCAAATATTACAGCCTGGAGATTTAATTAGTTTCACTTCTGATGCTATTCATAATATAGAAGTAGTTGGAGATGAACCTACATTAACTTTTAATATTTATGGTGAAACAAAATCTTCTGAAAGGTTTGAATTTGACCCAGTTGCTCAAACGGCTAAAAAGTTTTGAATAAGAAAAGAAGAAGAACTGTACCTCAATACCTCAGTAATATCATGTCTGGATAATTAGTGATAAAAAAAACTTGCTCTTCCTTATATTTTAAAGCTTTCTCCTCTTCCCTCTTTACTCCTCCCTCATTATTTATTGATTTATAAGTATTAAACCAGACATGATATAACTTGAGAGTAGTATTGACATCCTCCCGATGTTGCTCTACCAAGAAAACGCGGGATTCCCATCTATAAATCGAACAGACTGTAGGGGCGAATGGCCATTCGCCCCTACTCGAAAGACTCAGGGCGAGTTGATACCTTAAGGGAAGTCTTACCAATGGATAATTAGAGATAGTTTTCATTATTCATTATCAATTATCCATTAATAGTTATCCATTATCAATTATCCATTATCAATTATCAATTATCAATTAATAATGTCTAATCCTTTACTTTCTCTCAACTATGAACCTGCCATTGAATCTTTAGGCGGTGACTATTATGATGAGGTACTTGCTGCTGAATTTCCTCAACATATTTTGCGATTTCGTAATGATAAATTACTCCCTAAGATAGGGCTAAATTCTCAAAATGTTAAGGATGAAGATTTTATTGAAGCTTTTGGTAAATTTCATTGTGTCGGACCTTTTTTAGCCCTACGTTATCATGGTTATCAATTTGGTGAATATAACCCTTATTTGGGAGATGGTAGGGGTTTTCTTTATGGTCAAGTCCGTGGGGTAGATGGTGAATTATATGATTTTGGTACTAAGGGATCGGGTAGAACGCCTTATTCTCGTANTGATAAATTACTCCCTAAGATAGGGCTAAATTCTCAAAATGTTAAGGATGAAGATTTTATTGAAGCTTTTGGTAAATTTCATTGTGTCGGACCTTTTTAGCCCTACGTTATCATGGTTATCAATTTGGTGAATATAACCCTTATTTGGGAGATGGTAGGGGTTTTCTTTATGGTCAAGTCCGTGGGGTAGATGGTGAATTATATGATTTTGGTACTAAGGGATCGGGTAGAACGCCTTATTCTCGTAGTGCTGATGGTAGACTTACTCTTAAAGGGGGGGTGCGGGAGGTTTTGGCAGCCGAAATGTTGCACCGTCATGGGGTTCGTACTTCCCGATGTTTTAGTTTAATTGAAACTGGGGAAGGGTTATGGCGTGGGGATGAACCTTCTCCTACTCGTTCGTCGGTGATGGTGCGTTTTAGTCGTTCTCATATCCGGTTTGGTAATTTTGAAAGATTACATTTTTTTAAGCGCCCGGATTTAACGAAAAAGTTATTAGACCATGTGATTTATTGTTATTATTCTGATCTGAAGGAAGAGAAGGATAGCTATTTTTTATTCTATTCAGAGTTAGTAGAAAGAGTTGCTAAGTTAGTTGCTCAATGGATGGCTGCTGGATTTTGTCATGGTGTATTAAATACAGATAATATGTCAATTACTGGGGAAAGTTTTGATTATGGTCCTTATGCTTTTATTCCCACATATAATCCTAAATTTACAGCAGCTTATTTTGATTATTCTGGTCTTTATCGTTACAGTCATCAACCATTAGTTTGTAAGTCAAATTTACACCTACTTCAAGAAGCATTAGCTGCAATTATTGAGCCGAAGAATATGAGGTCAGCTTTGGAAAAATTTGATGATTTTTATCTGCATGAATATCGGCAATTAATGATGAGGAGATTAGGGTTTGAAGAGTTGCCTGAAGACAATGCAGAAAAGTTACTTCAGCTAACCATAAAAATGTTAACAGATTCTCAGGTTGGATACCACGATTTCTTTTACGAATTGAGACAAAAGTTTTCTCCCCAATGGCGTGATGATATTACTCAGATTTTTGCTGATTTTGAACAACCAGAATTAATAGAACAATGGCGACAATATTATTATCATCTTTTGCAGACTTATTCTGATAATGAATTAAAAGAAATGGCGAAAAAGTTACAACAATATAATCCGCAACAAAGTTTAATTAGACCTGTAATTGAGTCAGTCTGGGAAGCAATTACACTAGAGGATAATTGGCAGCCATTTTATGATTTATTACAGCGAATATATGATTGAAGAAGGAAGAAGGAAGGAGTAATATCATGTCCGGATGAACAGTTATAAATAATTAGGGAGGAGTCAGGAGCTAGAAAGGAACTTTTTCCGCGTCAGGATTGACACTCCACGGACTGAAAGTCGCGTGGATTCTTAAGCGGAACAAATTTGCCGGACTGAAGTCACGTCAAATTTGACCCTTAATGGCATAGCCAAAGATGCCTCTAGTCTGTCCGGGATAAACCCATTCAGGTTGCTTTTTAATCCAATGTTGGCTGCACCGTTAGCATCGGCATTTATCAATTTTCCTTCCCTAGTTTTGTACAAACCACGCTTGACTCGTTTACCACTGAAACTATATTCGGTAGGATTGTCAGCATTATAAATAGGGATTAAATCACCATCTAAAAAGCTAGCTTTAGAAGTATAGGATTCTTCCTGTTCTTTGTATGTTAACCCGTATCTATCACACATAGCTTTTAGCTTTAGTCTAAAACTGTGGTGCGGTATTTGTACAAACTTTTGGTTAGTTTTTTTGCCTAAATTGATATTTTGCTTCATGCCCGGATTAACACCTACAACTATAGTAGATATTCTATTTGTACTACACCAGTTGATTAAGTACCTAGTTGCTTTATTCAGGTAATCTCTAACTTTATTATTCCGATTTACAGTAATGCTAATTTGTTTTTTGGTTAAGCCTTTAATACCCTGTTTATCTTTTATAGATTGCAATCTAGAATTCTCCTTGTTGTACCACTGGTTGATTGATTTAAGTTTCCTACCGTCTAAAATAAACGATGACCCAGTGTTTGATACACAAGTGGCGCTTATTGTCTAAACCAAGGTCGATTGCTATTACATTATCTGTTTTTACGGCTGGCTCTGTCTCCTCTTCTGTAATAAATTCAACTTCAAAAAAACTGGCATCAAATCTCGGAATTATTCTAACTTCCTTGAGATTCTTATCTACCAATCTCTCAGGAAAAGGGATTTTTACTGCACCATATTCTACCTTGAATTTCTGAGACATTGGAATATTGAAATATCCATCTTTTACCCTAATTCGAGGTATNGGCATCAAATCTCGGAATTATTCTAACTTCCTTGAGATTCTTATCTACCAATCTCTCAGGAAAAGGGATTTTTACTGCACCATATTCTACCTTGAATTTCTGAGACATTGGAATATTGAAATATCCATCTTTTACCCTAATTCGAGGTATTATCAAAGGAAAGTAACCCTCTTTTTTGAGGTATCTAGGCATTCGTATTTGTTCAAACCGATATAGACTTTCTTTGGCCTTCTGAATTAAGTTGAAAAACGACTTAAAAGACCTGTCTACCACTTTTAAAATTTGCTGTGCAATATCAGTTTGAAGTAACTGGTAATTTTCATTTTCTTTGCAGTAATGGTAATTTGATTCATACCTTAGATATCCGCCCTCAGAGAAGTAGAATTGTCGCACAGAATACAAGCCGACATTGTACATATTTTTAGATAATCTGCACAATTGTCTTAATGCTTTGAATTCGGTGCTGGACAAATTTCTAATTTTGTTCTTTTGAGTTAGGTACATAACTAAGATTTCGCTGTATAATATCTATATTAGCGAAACAGNATACAAGCCGACATTGTACATATTTTTAGATAATCTGCACAATTGTCTTAATGCTTTGAATTCGGTGCTGGACAAATTTCTAATTTTGTTCTTTTGAGTTAGGTACATAACTAAGATTTCGCTGTATAATATCTATATTAGCGAAACAGTCTCGAATTGTCAACACGACTACGGGTTAAAACCCGTCGAGTCGCTTCCATCCCGCCGTTCAAACTGGCGGGTTTCCCACGTACCGACTTTTTGTGATGAGTGGAAATAGGTCTGATTTACACATTATAAACTTAGGAATTTCATACCGTGTTTCAGCAACGCCATCTTTTGGTGTAGCACCCCTGTGCCTACCCTAGTTAATGATAGGGGGCAACCACAGGGGGATTGCCCCTACAAATTTCATCCTGTGATATCAAATCCGGTAGTATCGGTATAAAAAAGCAGAGAAACCGGGTTTGTATCAAATGCCCTAGTACGGACGTTGCACAGGCAAAAATGCGTTTTCCGTTCCGGAATGCTCCGCAAACATGTCGCGCAGCAAAACGTCCCTACCATTAACCTCCCACAAACCCGGTTTCTCATAACACTCCGAAGCAAAATGATCAAAATGAAGGGTGGATATCTTCATAATTCGATCGCTAAATCTACAGGACTAACATTACAGCAGTTTCGGAGGCGCGTGAGGTACAAAGTTTTACCACTTTAGTAAATAGGGAAGACAGATTAGTCTTCAACTGTACCTNCCGTTCCGGAATGCTCCGCAAACATGTCGCGCAGCAAAACGTCCCTACCATTAACCTCCCACAAACCCGGTTTCTCATAACACTCCGAAGCAAAATGATCAAAATGAAGGGTGGATATCTTCATAATTCGATCGCTAAATCTACAGGACTAACATTACAGCAGTTTCGGAGGCGCGTGAGGTACAAAGTTTTACCACTTTAGTAAATAGGGAAGACAGATTAGTCTTCAACTGTACCTCATTATCCTAAAAAGTCCTGTAATTGATTGTAGCTTAAGACATTATTTTCATTATCAAACCTGAATTCTTCAAAGTTTTTGGTAGTCATGGTAATACCATCTAGTTCAAACATAACCTTATTGTTATTAGCACCGAAACTGATATTATCAAATTCCTCTATGTTGTAAGAGCTAAGGCTGAGTCTATCATAACCGTAACCACCATTTATTTTAGCGTCACCGAAACCTTCAACAAAGTCTTTCCCATTACCCATGCTGATGTTGACACCACCTCCAAAACTCGAGGCTTCTACTCTATCAGCTCCATCGCCCATAGAAATTTTACCGCCAAAAACACCGTAAGAATCGCTTCCACTTGCCTCGCCAATTAGAGTATCAGCTCCATCACCCATCTTAATGTGGCTATCAAAAATACCGTAAGATTTGCTTCCGCTGGCCTGACCAGTTAGAATGTCCTTTCCATCTCCGGTACGAATCTCGCCACCAACAATACCGTAAGATATACTTCCGCTTGCCTGGCCAGTTAGCTTATCCTGTCCATTTCCGGTACGAATCTCGCCGTTGGTGTTGTCAATAGCGATCGCTTTGTCCTTAACCTGGGCAAAAGCATCGGCAACAGACTCAGCCAAAGCTTGATTTCCCGGAGTGCCACTCAACACAGCAGACGCTGCACTTTGTGACAAGCTCGCAGCACTAGAAGTAGCTGTAGCAGTGATAGTATCCTTACCACCAGNCGGTACGAATCTCGCCGTTGGTGTTGTCAATAGCGATCGCTTTGTCCTTAACCTGGGCAAAAGCATCGGCAACAGACTCAGCCAAAGCTTGATTTCCCGGAGTGCCACTCAACACAGCAGACGCTGCACTTTGTGACAAGCTCGCAGCACTAGAAGTAGCTGTAGCAGTGATAGTATCCTTACCACCAGCCGTAGTAATTTTGCCATTTTCATTGTTAATACCTCTGGCAATGATGGTTGCCTCAGAGAAACTTTGAGCAATTGCTCCAGCGAAAGCTGTGAGACCATCTGAAACAGGGGCTGTGGCAACAGCCTCGACGATGGCTGAGGCATCTGCTATAGCTGTGGCGACTGCTGCCACAGAACCTTCGGTGCTGCCATCAATACCATCGCCACCCTGACCGTTGTTAATTTCGCCACCAGAGTTATCAATACCATCGGCAGTGGAGCTAAGTTTTATATCGGCAAAAGCATTAGTAATAACAGCAGTATCAGCAGTATCAGCAATAGCTATGGCTTGAGATACTGTTTGTGCTGTAGCAGAGACGCTCGATGTTGCCCTACCTTGTACTAGATCGCGTCCTCTTCCTGTCTTGATAACCCCATTGTTATCAATACCCTTGGCAGCAACATCAACGCTCGCCATCAATGCGGAGTCAATACCATAGTTGATGCTGTTTTCGGCTCCTGTTTGAACAAGCACTCCCCCAACAAAGTCACCATATACAGAGTCAGTACCAATGAGCTTATCAGCTCCCCCACGTGTTTTTACAATGGAGGAATTGGGGTTAAAGAGTGTCATCCCCGGATCAATTTTATTAGAGCGTCCATTAAAATTTACTTGACTCAAGTCTAGACTTGTCATTAACAATACCTCTCAAAACGATAAATTAAAAACTAGAAGCAGTCCATACCAGATATCTTACGTTGGTGCTTATAACGGTTTTCACAAAGGTAGACTAAAGAAATAGGGATAAGTATGTTTGCAGTTTTATAAGTTACAGCCCTGATCGTTGTATTCTATAGTTAAGTTGTTAAGTTAATCAAAACCGCTATCAACATTTTCTGGTTGAAAAAATCCCTGTTTGGGTAGCATAACCTAGGAAAAGTCAGTCTAGACAAGGGAATAACATTGATGCCCTTAAGAAGGCCGTTTGGGCACCATTCCCCATGAAAAAATTCGCCACAAAAGGATTTATGCCTTTTTGAATTAAAAACCTATACCTATCTATTCTATATTTGAGTCTATTCGTCTAAGTCCTAGGGTGTTTGAAACAACTTAACTTGAGTTTTTGTTTTTTAATATAACTACATCTTAATCCAGAATAATTAGGGAGTAGTTGCCAATTTGGCAGATTTATTGGATGAAGTGATACCCAATTAGATTATACTCTAGTTACCATACCAAATGTGTTCTCCCTTATACCATAAACTTTGCTAGACTTCAACTTTCTATTTATAAATATTATCTATTAACGTGATGTAAATTTTTAATATAGCGTTTCTCAGGTTAATGAGGTTGAAAAACTGTTTTTCATTTGCTAACATATACTCATATAAGCTAACAAAAATTATATGAATTATGTTCCACTTAGGAAGGCTGTAGAAATACTTGGCTTACATCCTAATACCGACACGCAAATATGGAGATGAAGGCAAAATCAAAATCATTAAAAATGAAGCAGGGCAAAGATTGTACGATGCAAAATCCTACATCATGGGAGCAGCTAGAGCTTCCACTATTTGCTACTGCCGAGTCTCATCAGCAAAACAAAGAGACGACCTCAAAAGACAAGTCGAGTTCATGCAAAACCACTATCCCGGAGCTGAAGTCATCAAAGACATCGCTAGCGGGCTCAACTTTAAAAGAAAAGGTCTTATAGCCATACTGGACAGAATCTTGCAAGGAGATAAGCTCACAATTATTGTTGCCTGTAGGGACAGACTCACGAGATTTGGATTCGAGCTTATACAATATTTGTCTTCCCATCTTCCCATCTTCCCATCTCCTCCAACTATGCTATATTATCTTTTCTTGTAGTTAGGTATCAATATTCATACTCCTAAAGTTATGGTGAATTTATTTCTGACAAATAATTGTTTCTTCGCCTATTCTCTATTCCCTATTCCCTCCATACCTATTCCCTACTCCCTTTTTTACTGTAACGACCTTTTTTGAATTTGGTATAAGTACCATTATTCCTTCTTTAAGCAAGAAAGTCATTCAGAGTAAAATAAAAAGTTGTTCCTTTTTCTACTTCAGAATCACAGCAAATTAAGCCTTTATGACGATGAATAATTCTTTTGACAATTGACAAACCAATACCAATTCCTTGAAACTCTTCATCTGAATGGAAACGCTTAAAAGGAGTAAATAATTCGTCAAAATTTTCCATACTAAAACCTGCTCCATTATCTTTAATAAAATACACTAAATCTAATTTTTGCTCACATAAATTTTTGTCTTTATAATATAAAGAACATTGATTAATGATTGGCTCTAAATTTTTCGGACCCATTTTTTTAGCCTAGANTAATTTTTGCTCACATAAATTTTTGTCTTTATAATATAAAGAACATTGATTAATGATTGGCTCTAAATTTTCTTTTTCTGCGAATAAAACTCCAAATTCAATATAAGTAACATCTTTTTTAGATGAATATTTCCAAGCATTACTAATTAAATTATCCAAAGCAATTGTTAAAAAGTTTCGATCTACTTTAGCTATAACATTAGATTGAATTACTAATTCTACTTTTCTTTGTGGTTCCCTCCTTTGGAATTTAATTAATATGTCTTGAACTATATTACTTAAATCCATTACTTCAAGGTTTATAGCACTTTTTTTAACCTTTGACAATAGTAGTAAATCTTTAATAATTTGCTGCATCCTAGCAGTTGATTCAGAAATTATATCAAAAAGTTCTGGAGACTTTTGAGTGGAATGATTATGATTTTGATATTCTGCTTGGAGAAAATCAATTAATGATTCAATATTGCCTAATGGATTCCGTAAATCATGAGCTACACTATAACTAAAAGCTTCTAATTCTTTATTGGTTTCTTCTAGGGTTAATTCTAAGTTTTTCCTTTGTGTAATATCTCTAACCGTAATCGCAAAACCATCTCCTAATTTAACCGCGATGAAATGATACCATTTTCCTTCTCCTTGGTCATTATAATAAACATCTTGCTCTAAAGATTGTCCAGTTTCTACCACATTCACAAAATCATTAAATAAATTATCATTAATTCTATCTAAAAACTTTTTCACCACTAATTTACCAATTAAATCTTGTGGTTCTTGATTAAAAGCTCTAGCAATAATTGGATTAACAACTAAACAAGAAAAATCAATAATATTTCCTGTCCTCTTATTTCTCAATGCTGCTAGACCAGCAATTCCATCAAGAGCAGAATTTAAAATGCTAGAAATTAAAGCCCTAGATTGATATAAAATAGCTTCTGCTTCTTTGCGTTGTCTAATTTCTGCTTTAAGATTATCTTGTTCTATTTTTAATAATTTTCCTTCTGCTTCTAATAGTTGTTTTTGTTTTTTAATTGTTAACTGACTTTTGATTCTGGCTAAAACTTCTTGTTCTTGAAAAGGCTTAGTTATATAGTCTATTCCTCCTACTTCAAAAGCTTTTACTNATTCTGGCTAAAACTTCTTGTTCTTGAAAAGGCTTAGTTATATAGTCTATTCCTCCTACTTCAAAAGCTTTTACTTTATCAAAAACTTCATTTAAAGCACTAATAAAAATCACAGGGATTTCCTTGGTTTTAGGATTCGCTTTTAAGGATTCACAAAGTTGATAGCCATCGAGTTCAGGCATTTTAATATCTAATAAAATTAAATCGGGAATATCAGTTTCTATAGAAAATAATGCACTTTCCCCATCAATGGCTTTTCTTACTTGATAATTATTATTTTTTAAAAGAATCGCTAAAATTTTTAAATTTGGTAGGTTATCATCAACTATTAAAATAATTTCTTCTGAATTTTTCTTTGATATAGTATTCATAGTTTTATGGTTTATAGCAATTATAAATAGGTTTTCATTAATGGATAATGGATAATGGATAATTGATAATTACCTCTTCCTTTTAGGGAGAGAATTGACACAAAGGGGGAAAAGATTTATTTCTCTTGGTCGATTGGATATGGTGTTTCGCTGCGCGACATATAAAGCGTTAGCGTTAGCGCAGCTCCTCTGCAAGAGGCAGCGGCTCTGCAAGAGGCAGCGGCTCTGCAAGAGCGGGAAACCTCCCCATCCCATCCTAACAGAATGCTCCGCAAACGACCGCTTTTTTCCCTTGAAAAGGGAGGCTTAAAGGCGTGAATTATCTAATTATTTAATTGCTTAATTATTAATTATTTCGGTAATATTTTATCTGACAGGGTTTGGAGACCAAACCCCTACAGTTTTTTTCACGAATCATTTTTTATGGAGTATAAGCGATCGCTTGATTGCGCCCTTCTTGTTTGGCTGTATATAAAGCTTTATCTGCCATTGCAATTAGAGCATCCGGTGAACTTTCCTTGTTGGGGATGATACTAGCAATACCCATACTGACAGATACAATTGAACTTACCTTTGATTCTTTGTGAGGAATTGCTATTTTGCGAATAGCTTGTTGGATAAGTTCAGCGATCGAACTCGCTCCTTGCTGGTTTGTATTAGGCAAAAGAATCACAAATTCTTCACCCCCATAACGAGCAATCAGATCGTAAGGACGATTTAAGACATTCTTGGCAGCTTGAGCAACTTGCTGTAAACAATTATCTCCAGCTTGATGTCCGTAAAAATCATTATATAATTTAAAATAATCCAGATCGAATAATACTAGAGATAAAGGTTGTTTTTCTCTTTGACAACGTTCCCATTCTTTCAATATAGTTTCCTGAAAAGTACGACGATTAGCAATTCCTGTTAATCCGTCTATGGTTGCGAGATAATTTAGTTCTAATTCTAGCTTTTTCCTTACCGTAATATCTCTGACAGTAATGGCAAAACCATCACCTAATTTAACGGCAATGAAATGATACCATTTGTGTTCTTGTTTATTGTTATAAGTAAAGTCTTTTGCTAAAGGTATTCNTTTCCTGAAAAGTACGACGATTAGCAATTCCTGTTAATCCGTCTATGGTTGCGAGATAATTTAGTTCTAATTCTAGCTTTTTCCTTACCGTAATATCTCTGACAGTAATGGCAAAACCATCACCTAATTTAACGGCAATGAAATGATACCATTTGTGTTCTTGTTTATTGTTATAAGTAAAGTCTTTTGCTAAAGGTATTCCTGTTTCTACGATTTCAACGAAGGCGGAAAATAAATTAGGGTCAATTTTATGAATAAATTTTTTAAACACCAATTTACCGATTAAATTCTCAGTTTCTTGATTAAAAACTTCTGCAATTAGAGGATTAACTAATAAACAGCGAAACTCCTCAATCTTTCCATTTTTTGTATTTCTGACTGCTTCTAGAGCAGCAATCCCATCAAGGGAACTATTAACAATACTAGAAATTATTGCCCTAGATTGATATAAAATAGCCTCTGCTTCTTTGCGTTGTCTAATTTCTGCTTTAAGATTATCTTGTTCTATTTTTAATAATTTTCTCTCTTTTTCTAATAGTCCTTTCTGTTTTTGAATAGTTAACTGACTTTTGATTCTGGCTAAAACTTCTTGTTCTTGAAAAGGCTTAGTTATATAGTCTATTCCTCCTACTTCAAAAGCNATTCTGGCTAAAACTTCTTGTTCTTGAAAAGGCTTAGTTATATAGTCTATTCCTCCTACTTCAAAAGCTTTTACTTTATCAAAAACTTCGTTTAAAGCACTAATAAAAATTACAGGGATTTCCTGGGTTTTAGGATTAGCTTTTAAGCGTTCACAAACTTGATAGCCATTGAGTTCAGGCATTTTAATATCTAATAAAATTAAATCAGGAATATCAGTTTCTACTGCAATCATAGCATTTTCTCCATTAATAGCTTTTTTGACTTTATAATTGTTGTTTTTTAAGAGGATTGCTAAAACTTTTAAATTGGAAATTTGATCGTCAACAATTAAAATTGTAGCTTCTAAATTTTGTTTTGGTAAATCATTAGATTTAATCATAATTAAATTTTGAATCTTTTAAATAATAATCGATAATAAAGTAAGCATTCAAAGGAATTAGTCTCTAAAGAGAATTATAAAGTTATTAGGACTTACGCAAAGAAACCCGGTTTCTACGATAAATTCTTGTTTTGAGCAATATACCTCTACGAGAAACCGGGTTTCTAGGTTCTCCTGCGTAAGTCCTGGTTATGTTGGCGTAGCATTCCGTTGGCGTAGCATTCGGAAGGAAAGGAGAGGAAAGGAAGGAAAAGGAAATGAAAGGAAGGAAAAGGAAATGAAATTGGTCATCAGATAAGCTTAGAGTTGCTTGATTCTTTGCAAAAGGTGTTTGGGCAGCATTCCGGAATGGAAATGCTAATAGCTGAATACTTACGTTATAAAATAGATTCAATCAGTTGTCTAATTGTCTGAAATTGGAAATCTTCAACTAAACTATTTAACTTCTCCCCTAATAAAGATTGCTCAACCGGAATCTCATCGATTAATTCTTCCATCATATCATCATCTAAAGCTTTAGCAGCATAATAAACTTTCTCTAACCATTCATTCGGCATTTTTTGTAAATCTTCTACTGTTAAACTTGATAATTCACTTGAAGTTTGAGATGGCATTTCTTCTGCATAAATATATTCAACTCCTAAATGCTTTTTCATGGTTTCAAAAATGGTGGCTTCTCG
This sequence comes from Hydrocoleum sp. CS-953, assembly GCF_002260545.1. GTDB lineage: Bacteria > Cyanobacteriota > Cyanobacteriia > Cyanobacteriales > Microcoleaceae > Trichodesmium. The sequence goes on from NZ_LGSU01001492.1 coordinate 16,424, forward strand.
AAAAGGTTTTCTGACAAAATCATCACATCCTGCTGATAAAATAATTGCTTTTTGTTCTTCTAATACACTNTCAAAAATGGTGGCTTCTCGAAAAGGTTTTCTGACAAAATCATCACATCCTGCTGATAAAATAATTGCTTTTTGTTCTTCTAATACACTCGCGGTTAAAGCAATAATTGCCGTAGCATTTCCTTTAGTTGTGCCTTTAATATGTTGCGTTGCTTCATAACCATCCATTACTGGCATTCTCATATCCATCCAAATTAAATGAGGTTGCCATTTTTCCCAGATATCAACAGCTTCTTTTCCGTTTGTAGCTTCTTTTAATTCAAATCCTAATGGTTGTAATAGTTTAATTAATAATAAACGATTAGTCGGACGGTCATCTACAATTAATATTTTATAACGAGGTTGGTTTGGTTGTAGAGCAATCACATGACGAGGATTTACTTGAGTTTTTATATCTGTTTTATTGACAATCTCAACTTCTATTTCAAATCGAAAAGTTGTACCTTTTCCTATTTGACTTTTAACGGTAATATCTCCTCCCATTAAGTTGACAAATTTACGACTAATNAATCACATGACGAGGATTTACTTGAGTTTTTATATCTGTTTTATTGACAATCTCAACTTCTATTTCAAATCGAAAAGTTGTACCTTTTCCTATTTGACTTTTAACGGTAATATCTCCTCCCATTAAGTTGACAAATTTACGACTAATGGGTAATCCTAAACCTGTGCCTTCTTAACTATTTTTAGCTGTTTGAGTTTGAGCAAATGCTTCAAATAATTTACTCATTTCCTCTTGAGCTATTCCTGCTCCTGTATCCCTCACTTCAAAAATAATAGTTGCTTTATTTTCTCCTCTTTCAAAAGCTTTTTCATAACTTTCCCTTCTTTCAAAAGCTTTTCCATGACTCTCCCCCCTTTCAAAGGAGAGATTAAGGGGAGATTCTTCATTATTTTCACCATTTTCCACCTTTTTCAAGGAAAGATTAAGGGGAGATTCTTCATGACTTTCCACCTTTTCTAAGAGAAGATTATACGAGGATTGTTTTTGACTACCAACGGTTAAAGAAACTCCTCCTTCAGTAGTAAATTTAATTCCATTATTGATTAAATTAATTAAGACTTGGCGAAGCTTAGTTTCATCAGTATAGATATATTGAGGTACATCATCTTGATAGTCAAATATTAATGTTAATCCTTTATTTTCTGCGGTGATATGTAATAAATCTTCCAGTTCATTTAAGAAAGAATAAAAATCAAAATTATTGGGATTAAGGGTCATTTTCCCTGCTTCAATTTTAGATAAGTCTAAAATATTATTAATCAAGGTTAATAAATAGCTACCACTTTTATAAATAATAGTTGTATTTTCCTTGTCTTCTTTTGATAAACTCGGAGAACGCATCATAATTTGAGAAAAACCTAAAATAGCATTTAAAGGAGTTCTCAATTCATGGCTCATATTAGCGATAAAACTGCTTTTTGCTTGATTAGCAACTTCCGCTTTTTCTTTCGCCACTTCCAATTTTTGATTCGACTTAGTAAGTTCAAAAGTTCGCTCTTCCACTCGTTTTTCTAAAGTTTCAAACAAAGCTTGTAAATCATTTGCCATACGGTTAAAAGACTCAGCTAATTCCCCAACTTCATCACGGCGATCGCTCTCCACTATTGTCTTTTGATTCCATTCTCCTTGACTCATACTTTTGGCAGCTTGGTTTAATTTCAAAATCGGTTGCGTAACCCAACGTGCGGTCAAAATACCTAAGATAATGGCGATAACCAAAGCCAAAATACAAAGAGCGATCGTAATTCTGGTATTAGCATTAATCTCTGCCATAAATTCTGACTGCGGAACAATGATAGCGATCGTCCAGTCAGGATGGGATATTTCTATGTCTAAAGGGGTTAGTTGTAACCAATATTGCTCCTGTTCGAGATGAAACTGCGATTGCGTTACACTATTTTTGTCTCTGTCTAAAGTTTCCCAATGAACCGCAGCAGCAGCAATAGCATAGTCTTTACTCTCACTTGGTTTCAATCGTTGGAAAGACCCATGATAGTTACCAACATTATCAGTTTTATCCCTAATTTCCGGTGTCATAAATGGACTTTCATCAATAGAAGTTGCCAACATCCAACCATCTTCATCGACGATCGCGATGCGACAACCATTACAAATATCTAAGGAATTCAAAAAATCTTGTATCAGAGTCAAACCCACATTGACTGCAAAAATTCCTTGCAACTCACCTTGAGAATCAAAAAACGGCGCATAAGTATTAACCGCGAGGAGGGGAAGTTTACCGACTTGAAAAGATTTTGTCCAACCAGGAGCGCTGTCTCTGACGGCACCTTGATACCAAAGAGTATCTTGGATAATGAATGGATCGAGAGAGAAAAGCTCTTGGGTACGATTTCCTCTTTCGTCCAAAAGATACATTGTCAGACGCTCCGGGCGTTTGGAATCAGAAATCATCCCTTCAATGCGTTGTTTATTTCTGCGATGAGTCACTCGAAACGTTCCATCAGGGAAACCCAAGAAAATACCAGTAACAGTTTCAAATTGTTTAATGCGCACCCATAGAAGTTGCTCGACTTCAGCTAAATTGTTTAAATTGACTGTTTGACTTCGGACAGCTTCAATATTCATTTTGTTAATTTGCATTGCCGTCTGAAGATTCTGCTGAATATACAAATTCACTCGCTCTACCACTTCTGTCATCAAGCGTTCTGAGAGATTTTGTACTGCGTCCTGACCACTTCGATAAGACAAATAACCTACCAGTCCAACGCTTACCAGCAGTTGCATCACAAAGGGAATAATCAATACCATCCGCAGAGAAAGTTTACAGAACAATGAACTTAAGTATCTGTTTGGCATTTTTCAGTTACCATCCTTCCCATTTTTTATTGCTTATTTGTAAGCATTTCCTGCGGAATGATCCGCAAACACCTATCAACTCAAGTCAAAACTATTGGTTGATTTGGATTTCAATTTTATCAATGTCCTAACACTTTTTTGTAGTGCTATAGCAAATGATTGGTGAAAAAAACTCTAGGGGTTTGGAGACTAAACCCCTACGATAAAATATTTAACTTTTGACTTCTGACTTCAGCTATACAGAGCGATCGCTAATACAACTACAGAATAATTATTCTAAATTCTAAATTCTGAATTCTAAATTCTGACTTCGCGATCGCTACACAACCATAGAATAATTATTAGACCTAGGCGTGAAAAAGATATAGATTTTTTGGAGGAGTAGGGAACAGGGAACAGGGAACGCTTAACTGGCAAGATATTTTTATGAAAAAGGCATGAAAAAGGATTTTTTATGGTTAATTTTTCTTTCTTTAGCATATCTAACTCAAAGGTTTATTTATTTTCCGGAGATGTCTATTATGTTAAATATAGCGTTTCTCAAGCTTATGAGGTACACAAGCTCTTTAATTTCTTTTCTATTCCTGATTCCCTATTCCCTATTCCCTATTCCCAGTTAAGTGTTCCCTAAAACCTAGAATTTTGTACCTCACGCTTCTTGGGAATTGCTATATCAAAATAAGGATTTTTATTAATGGATAATGAACAATGAATAATGGAGAGTGGCTCATAAAAACTCTCTTCTTATATCAATTATCCATTATCCATTGAAACGGAGAGGCAATAAAGCCGAATTGATTAATTATCAATCATCAATTATCCATTATCAATTATCCATTATCCATTGGTAATATTGGTCTCCCATATCCATATCAATTTGCCATTGATCTAACAGCAACATATAATCAACCACATCATAATTTCCTTGTTTATGTTTCTCTGATTCATGGTTAATTAAAACACTGCGAGGAGTAAACACAATTCGCTTACCTTTCTTTCTCAATTTCAAACACAAATCAACATCCTGATAATCAGAGAAAAAATGTTCATTAAAACCACCAACCAAATCAAAATTTTCCCGACTTACCATCAGACAATCTCTACTTACAGCAGATACCTCTCTTGCACAAACTAAAGAACCTGCATAACCATCATGATTAGTAGGAAAACCTCGCATCACATAATTAACCTTTCCCAACTTTCCTAACACAATACCCGCGTGTTCAACAGTTCCATTAGGAAAAACTAAAAATCCTCCTACAGCACCAATATCAGATTGTTCGGCATAATATAAAAGATGTCTTTGCCAATCATTAACCGCCACTTCTAAATTAGTATTCACAAAAACAAAATATTCACCTTGGGCAGTTTTAGCACCCAAATTATAAGCACGAGAATCATTAAACTTACCCGATAAACTTAAAACCTTCACAGCAGGATTTTGGATTAAATTCTCTGTTCCATTCCCACCAATTAAAATTACTTCATTTTTAGGATAACTAGAAACAGACAAGAAATTTTCCAACCATTGATTGAGACTTTCCGAAATATTAGGAGTAGCAATAATCAAACTAATCAAAGGATAATTCTTTCTCGGCAAAGGATTAATATTTACCCGATGTCTACCCAAACCAGGTTCAGCTTTTGCCGCCAAATCAATTCTTTCTAAATGAGCATTAACAGCAGCTTGTTGTACTACTTCAATACCAGCTTTAGCATCAACATCTCCCGAAATACTACCCTTAACTTTTCGCCAATGATAAAGATGTTTATAAATATGAGCAATTTTATTAGTCTTCTCCGAAACTCGTAACATAAACTCATAATCTTGTACCCCATCAAATTGACTGTTAAAACCTTTAACATCTAAAGCTATTTTTCGACGGACACATAATAAATGACCGACATACATAACACCACGAAAATATTCAGGAGACCAGTCAGGTTTAAAAAATGATTCAATATAACTTAAACCATCAAAATCAATTTTATCCTCATCAGAATAAACAACATCAAATCCTTCTGCCAATTTATCCAAACTATTTTCTAAAGCTGTCGGTGCGAGAGTATCATCATGGTCTAATAAACAAATAAATTCTCCAGTAGCCATTTTTAGCGCTCTATTTGTCGCAGCACTAATACCACCATTATCCTCTGAAAATAGAACTTTAATTCTCGATTCTTTTTCTGCCAAACCAGCAAGAACATTTCTAATTTCTGGCTGTTTCGAGCCATCATCAACAATACACCATTCCCAGTCATAAATAGATTGGTTAAGAACACTCAAAACCGTTTCCACAAACCAATCTAAAGAAGAATTCCAAGTAGGAGTTAGGATACTAATAGAAGGTTGATAAAAATCTGCTCTTTCTTCTTCCTTCTTCCTTCTTTCTTCCATTAAAATTACTGGATTAATAATTTCCCAGAACCTTTCAACTGTTACTCCCGATAAACCCAATAATTCCTGTTTTTGTTGTGTAGGAGTTTGGTCTCCAAACCCAGAAACATTAGTAGTAGAAATTTTTTTTGCTGTAGGAGTTTGTGCTCCTAAACCAGAAAAATTATTAACTCCTTCTACTGGTTTAATAGGAGTTTTTTTTGCCGTAGGGGTTTGGTATCCAAACCCAGAAACATTAGTAGTAGAAATTTTTTTTGCTGTAGGAGTTTGTGCTCCTAAACCAGAAAAATTATTAACTCCTTC
>NZ_LGSU01001493.1 GCF_002260545.1 Hydrocoleum sp. CS-953
AGATATCTGCCACTCATCCCATCATCAAATCAATTATTACCCATTTTTTATCAATTAATTCTCCACCAGAACCTATTTCTTGGAGATACTGTTAGGGCTTCTATATAGAGTTTAAAAACTATAACGTTATAGTTTTGAACACTATCTGTATTGTCTGGTGCGTAAGTCCGGAGCGTGAAAGTCTCTCTCAACAAGTTGGCCAAATCAATTTTCTAACGTCAAAAAATGTAATTTCCCAAAATTATCGCCAGCAATAATTATTTCTCCATTTGCTGTAGCAGCACAACATAGAAACCCACTATTTCCATAAAAAGTAGCGATCGCTTTCTGGTTGTTTAAATTCCACAATTTTAGAGTTCCATCTAAGGAAGCAGAAATAATTCGATTATTTGGCAGTGGGATAACCTCTAAAACATATTTATGATGACCTTTTAACATAGCAACTTGTTCGCCAGTTGTCAAATCCCAAATCATAATTTCCCCATGATAATAACCGGAAATAATATACTTATTATCAGGAGTTACTGCTACTGAATAAACTGAACCTAAACCAGCATTCAAAGTCAAAATTCTTTCTTTTGTTTGTAAATTCCAAACTATAACAGTTCTATCATATGAACCAGAAATTACCTTCTGACCATCAGGAGTTATTGCTAAACATAATACCTCCTCTTCATGCCTTCCCAAATAACCAATTTCTTCCTTTAATTCCAAATCCCAAATAGTTGTTCCAAAATCTCTCCAATATCCAGAAATAAAAGTCTTACCATCTGGAGCTATTGTGATAAATTTTCCCAAATTAACAGGAGCTAAAAATTCCAGTATTTGCTCTCTGGTTTTGCGATTAAAAAATTTAATAGTTCGTTTTTTACCACTAGGTAATGAACCACCACAACCCACTAATACCTCTTTGCCATCGGGAGTTACTGCTAAAGAATGTATCGGTTCTCCATTTCCTGTTTCTAAATCAAAAACTTCACGAAAATTTGTTAAATCCCAGACTTTTACTATCATTTCACAACCACCGGAAATCGCCCATCTACTATTAGGAGTAATAGCAATAGTATGTATCTCGTTGCAATGACTAATCTGAGAATAATTTGATTTTTCTTCCCCTAAAATTTTGGTTAAATCCCAAACTTTAATAGTTCCGTCAGTGCTACAGGAAATTGCTTGTTTAGCATCAGTTGTAATTATTATTTTATTGACACAAATACTATGGTCTCTGAAGGTATAAATTTCCTTTCCAGTTTCTAAATTCCAGACTTTAATTATTCCCTGACTATCCCCAGAAAATAAATATTTATTATCGGGAGTTACCGCTAGAGAATCAACAGCATCGTCGTGACCAGATAAGACAAATATTCTCTCTCCAGTTTTCCAATCCCAAACGAAAATTTCTCCGTAAAAAACATCCCATACTCCATCTACATCATGAGCAATAACCTGCTTACCATCTGGTGTAACTATAGCACCAAGAATTTCAGCATTATGACCATGAATTGTCGTTATTAATTTTCTTTTTTTTCCTGTTCCAAACTTTAATAGTTTTGTCATTAGAAGTTGAAACAATTTCTTCTCCATTTGGTGTTAGGGTGACAGATGTGACTTNCGGGAGTTACCGCTAGAGAATCAACAGCATCGTCGTGACCAGATAAGACAAATATTCTCTCTCCAGTTTTCCAATCCCAAACGAAAATTTCTCCGTAAAAAACATCCCATACTCCATCTACATCATGAGCAATAACCTGCTTACCATCTGGTGTAACTATAGCACCAAGAATTTCAGCATTATGACCATGAATTGTCGTTATTAATTTTCTTTTTTTCCTGTTCCAAACTTTAATAGTTTTGTCATTAGAAGTTGAAACAATTTCTTCTCCATTTGGTGTTAGGGTGACAGATGTGACTTCTGCTTTATGGGCTTTCATAGTAAAAACATCTCGATTTTTTTCTAAGTCATAGATATTAATAGCACCGTTATTAGAAGAGGAAATTAATTCTTTGTCATCTGGTGTAATAACTACTGAAGTAACTGCTTCTGAATGTAAATTTAGGGTAATTTTTTCAGTTTTTGCGACTAAATCCCAAATTTTTATTGTCGTATCTTCCGAAGCTGAAATAAGTAATTTTTGGTCTGAAGTAACTGCTAATGAATTGATAGTTTTTGTATGACCTGTAAAAGTTANGTAATTTTTTCAGTTTTTGCGACTAAATCCCAAATTTTTATTGTCGTATCTTCCGAAGCTGAAATAAGTAATTTTTGGTCTGAAGTAACTGCTAATGAATTGATAGTTTTTGTATGACCTGTAAAAGTTAATATTTCTGCTGCATTTGCTAGATTAAAAACTTTAATTGTGCCATCATTAGCACCAGAAATTATTTGTTTTTCATCAGGAGTAATAGTTAAAGCTATTATTGGTCTATCGTGAGGATTAATAGTCCGAATTAATTCAGAATCAGGAGGTGCGAAACTAGAAGTTAAAGGACGCAACCAAGGATTTCTTCTACTTTTTTTTGCTTGTGTCAGTAAATTTTTAATATCTGGATGTTCGATATCTACTAAACGACTCCATAGTTGNATTATTGGTCTATCGTGAGGATTAATAGTCCGAATTAATTCAGAATCAGGAGGTGCGAAACTAGAAGTTAAAGGACGCAACCAAGGATTTCTTCTACTTTTTTTTGCTTGTGTCAGTAAATTTTTAATATCTGGATGTTCGATATCTACTAAACGACTCCATAGTTGTTCTACTAATTGTTTTTTATCTTTTTTCAGAATATGTTCTGAAAGACGAATTACTGCTTGAATTAATCTCAGATTTTTTGTTTGTTCTGCTGTTAGATTTGATGATTGTGGTGAATTTAGTGCTAAGTCATAATCTGCTATTAATTCCAGGGTTTGAGCAGCTTCAATTTTAGCTTTAATAAAATGAAAATCTGTTAAATATTGATATAACTCAGGAAAATTTCCTGTTTCTAATAATTCTCTAATTTTGGTTTTAATCGCAGTTTTTTTATTTTTCGTGGAAAGACTTCTTAGCCATTTACGAACTTCATTCATTAGTTTATACCAATTTTAAAAAAGGAAAATTTGTAGAAAATTTGTAGGGTGCGTATTTACGGCTTAAATTCAGACTATGAAAGGTATTTAATAATCCGTCGCAGGGCACCACTAAATATATGTCATACCAATAATTATCAAAAACTTTGTTATATTTGAAATTTCTATTTCTAAATAGTATTTGACAACTGATAACTCAAATGACGCTATTTAAGTCTTTAATAATATAGGAATGACGCACCAGACAATATATAGTGCCATAAACTCCAACGTTATAGTTTTCACACTCTATATATAGTAGCTTGGCTTCATTCATGTAATATTTGTTATTTTCATAGTTATCTCAACTTTGAAATTTCTATTTCTCCATCAGGACTTATATAGAATCCGGTTAAATACTTATCGTATCGCTCTAGGAGTCAGGAGTCAGGAGAAAGAAAAGATTTAGAGCATGAATTTTTAAATTCGCCCACGCTAGAAAATCTGTATTAAGAGAAAGTATAGATGCGATTACTGTATAACCGGATTTTATATTACACACTAGACACTACATATAGGGTTCAAAAACTATAACGTTATAGATATGTAGTGTTTAGGACTCCAAAATGCCTCAGTCCTGTCAATACTATTTGACAACTGATAACTCAAATGACGCGATCTAAGTCTTTAATAATATAGGACTTACCGAAATAATTAATAATTAAACAATTAAATAATTAGATCATTCACGCCTTGAAGCCTCCCCTTTCAAGGGGAAAAAGCGGTCGTTTGCGGAGCAGTCCGTCAGGATGAGATGGCGTTTGGCTGCGCGACATATAAAGCGGAGCGGCTCTGCATTCTTCGGGTTTCCGTTCCCTCCGGGACGCTACGCGTTTGGCTGCGCGACATATAAAGCGGAGCTTTGCGCTAGCAAACGCCATATCTAATCAACCAAGAGAAATAAATCTTTTCCTTATTCGTNTCAATTATCAATTATCAATTATCAATTATCAATTATCAATTATCAATTATCAATTATCAATTATCAATTATCAATTATCAATTAATGAAACACTATACCATATATATAGAGTCATAAACTCAAACGTTCTAGTTTTTACACCCTATATATAGCACCTTGCCATCATTCATGTAATATTTGTTATTTTCATAGTGATTTTAGCACTTTGCCAGTATAGTATTACTCTTAATAAATGGTATCAGCAAAATTTGTAGTGGATGGACAAAGCTAAAATGATGCGTTACGACAGATTTCTAAATCCCTTTCCTAGTCTGAATTTAAGCCGTAAATACGCACCCTACTAGACCAACACATATTCCAGGGTGCGTTACATCATTGGGGGGCGAGTTTATCTAACTTTAGGTTGAGCTTCATTAATTTAACGGGGAAACCCACCCCTACTATTGCACTATTTTAAGTGTGTCACTCTACTACAAGTTTTGCTGAATTCTAAATTCTAAATTCTAAATTCTAAATTCCCTACGTTCTTAACTGCAGCATTTGTGCTGTCAATGCTAAACTCTCCTCATACAAAACATCCCGACCCCAACGTTGTAACTGTTGTGCCATTAAAGCTTCTGCCTTCTGATCGGTTAATGCTGTTACTTGCTCAGTCAAACAAGACTGCGCCTTACCACCAGACTCTAACCGCATACAACCAGTAGTTTCAGAACACAAAATTGTGCAACAATCAACATCAGCATCTGAATTACTCGAACCTAAACGTAAACCAACTAAATCTCCAGGAATTTCACCAAAGTCAGCAGTAGGAATAGCTGCTAACTCAGCCAAAATTTCTTGATTGTTATGCCCAGTAAATTTGATATGGGCAATATCATAATCACCACCTAATTCTGTATAAGAAACNTAGTTTCAGAACACAAAATTGTGCAACAATCAACATCAGCATCTGAATTACTCGAACCTAAACGTAAACCAACTAAATCTCCAGGAATTTCACCAAAGTCAGCAGTAGGAATAGCTGCTAACTCAGCCAAAATTTCTTGATTGTTATGCCCAGTAAATTTGATATGGGCAATATCATAATCACCACCTAATTCTGTATAAGAAACTGGTTTCCAATCCAGACGACTAGCAAACCAACCTAAAAACATTAGCGCTTGAGCAGCATTTCCTTTTTCATAGTCAAGCGTAATAGTATCAACTTCCCATAAAGCAGCTCGTCGTTTTGGAGGGTCAAAAGTTGCAGCAATTAATTCTTGCCAAGCTGAAAGACGGTGCCAGTTGAGGTCAGCAATATAAGTTTCGTTTTCAATCAACTCCTGCATCTTTAAAAATTCTGATTCGGGGTCAGAAAAATAGCAGGAGTCCATAATTATACAGTTGCTCGCCTCACACAAACTCCGAAATAATTGCTGCTCTGTATTGGGGGTTGCTTTCCACCAGACAAATTTCGGTAAATCGGGAATCATTAATGATTTTACTGTTTCATCTACCCTTTGCATTGCTAATTTTGTGCCCCGCAAGGTGACATATTCACTGCACACTAAATTGGAGCTACTTTGTTTCTGAATTGGACAATAGGCAGATACTTGAGCTGTAACTCCTGTATCTTCTTCCCCAATAGTTGGACATAGGGTCATAACACGACTGGGGTTTTGAGCAGCGATCGCGTCTGCCATACTAAAGCCCCTCAGATTTATATTTGTGACTTTTTGACGGTCTTCTGCTTGTTTCGCAAATTCTTCCCGCAATTTGGCTAGGGTTTCGGGGTCTACTCTACCTGTAATTGATAGTTGATAAGATTTTTGTGCCTCTTTAACTCCATTCCTAGTTTTTGGTCCATGAATCCCATCAATTGGACCATCATAGAATCCTAGCCCCCCTAGCAATTGTTGAAATTCTTCTGGTTCATANTTCGGGGTCTACTCTACCTGTAATTGATAGTTGATAAGATTTTTGTGCCTCTTTAACTCCATTCCTAGTTTTTGGTCCATGAATCCCATCAATTGGACCATCATAGAATCCTAGCCCCCCTAGCAATTGTTGAAATTCTTCTGGTTCATAAACTACCATGCTAAAGGTGGCAGCTCTAGTAGCAATGGAAGTTGCTTTGCCTTGATTTTGACTTAGCCAGATTTTACTCAGTTCTTCTTCTATTTCTCCTAGGGAGATATCTTTTGGTTGTTGTAAAGCAACAATTGGTGTAGTCATATTTTTGTTTTTCCTTAAGTGTTAATTTTTCTTTAAGTACAGGACTTACGCAGAGGTACTATATGTAGATGCAAAAAACTATAACGTTATAGTTTTGAACACTATATACATGGTATTTGCGTAAATCCTAAAGTGGTTGGACAAAATTAAATTTAACTGTGAAGTTATGGAAGACAAAATACTGTAACAGTCAACATACAAGGAGTTTCAGCTTAGTTAATCGTTCTTAACACAGTGATATTTATTTATGTCCTGGTACTTATTAGATCGGGACTTACGCAGAGGTAGTATATAATATAGATATAGAGTCAAAAACTATAACGTTATAGTTTTTGACGCTATATACATTATCTTTGTGTAAGTCCTATAGATAATGAATAATTTAATAGGATAGTTTCTATTTTAAGTTATAGGGTAGAGTAATTTGGCAGATTTTACCTAATTAAAATAGATTATTTTTGTATTCCTGTAAGTTTTGCATTAGGAAGTTAGGACTGAAGGTATAAGATGATTGTTTAAAAGATTTTTCCATTTCCTAGTTAAGTTATTTCTTTTACCGAATAATTAAGCTTTAAAGCGTCTCCTTTCAATGACAAAAAAGCGGTCGTTTGCGGAGCATGACCTTAGGATGGGATGGGGAGGTCTCCATTCCCTCCGGGACGCTACGCGTTACATGTCGCGCAGCGTTAACGCGCGTTGTGCGGAACGCTAAACGCCATATCCAATCGACCAAGAGAACAAGAAAATTTCTTTTGAGTAATCCTCTTATTTTTCAGAAGAGGTGATTATTAATTATTAATTTTTAACTAGCTATTAGCTATCATCATTTAGCTGATCAGCTAAAAATCCAAGGGTTTAAATCCCCCACAAGAGTTTGAAAAATTAGTGATGCCCTTTTTTGGGGGTTTTAATCCGCTTATTCAATCATCTTCCTTTTAGGTAGAGGTAATTATCAATTATCAATTATCAATTATCAATTATCAATTATCAATTATCAATTATCAATTATCCATTATCAATTATCAATTATTGAAAGGCTTTACCTGTTCGTTTAAGTTTTTACTTATTTGTTCTAAAGGAGGTGTAAAAACTTCTACTTTATGTTCATTAACAGTTTCAGTAAAAATAAGTTCTGAACATTGAGAACGTAAAGTTTTCCATAACATGGTTTCTTCGTAATGTTCAAATTCTGCTGGAATATAATCTAATAGAGTTTTAGAACAAACAACAATCAACCTTTCTTGAACGCGAGAAAAGGCTACATTTGAGCGATTAAGATTCAGGATAAATTCTACATTTTTACTAATAGCAGACGGGTCGCTTGCTGTAGCAGAAACAATTATATTTTGACGTTCGCTACCTTGGAATTTTTCTACAGTATCTATCATGTCAATAGCATTTTCATAATAATCTGCTAACTTTGTTTTAAGTAGAGTTATTTGGGCGCGATGTGGGGTAATAATTCCTATATTTCCATCAGGAATTTCTCCACCTGCATCAATAATTTGTTTAATTATTTCTACTTCTAGTTGATTACTACGTCTTGACTTACGCTCAGAATGAAGAACAAGATAAAGACCTCTATTTCCTAGCAAAAGTTTTTCCCAAGTTCCATTTATTTCCTTTTCTTCTATATTTTTATCTTTCTCTTTGCCTCGCAATTGAATATTATCTAACTTGCTATAAAGCCGTGCAATAAGTTAGCGAATAACTGGCGGTAAACGGAAGCTAAAATTCAAAGCTGAACATAATATTGCTGTCTCAGGAATTTGAGTATCTGAGTTTTCTTTTAAGTTTTGAATTGCCTGATATGCACTAACGTAAGGTTGGTAAGATACTACAGGAGGACGGTCTTCATTTTCCCAATCATGGTTCATTAATTGATAATTGATAATGGATAATTGATAATTACCTCTGGTTAAAACCGTTCTTGATTGAAGATTGGGAAATATCATTTCTTTTTTTCCCCTTAAAAGGGGAGGCTTTAAACCACAATTATTTAATTAATAATTAATAANGGGAAATATCATTTCTTTTTTTCCCCTTAAAAGGGGAGGCTTTAAACCACAATTATTTAATTAATAATTAATAATTAATTATTCGGTAATAATAGGAGTAAGTTGTCGATGGTCTCCAGCTAACATTATTTCACCATCATTTTTGACTAATGTAGCTAATGCTAGAAAGTGAGGAAATACCATCATACTTGCTTCATCAACAATAAGAGTTTTTGTCTGAAAACCTTGGGGATAATCTTTTAAAAATTTCTTTCTTTGATTCAATTCATTAACCATTTTTAAAATTCCATTGGTTGTTCCTGCAATTACTAAAACTTTCTTTTTACGCATTTGATTAACATCACTAACACAAGGTTTAGAAGAAAAAGAATTAATATTTGTATTTTGAAAATCCTCGTTGTTTTTAGGATCGACTCTGCTAAGTTGAATTGATGATAAGTTGAAGTTTAAATTAGTAGCGTGTTGATTTAAAATAGGTAAAAGGCGATCTAGACGTGATAGTAATTCATCTACAGCTTTATGGGTATGGCTAGTAATAAGAACAATATTCCCAGAGGAACTTCGTGCCAAAATTCTTAAAAAAGTAGCGATCGCCGTTGTTTCTGTTTTACCTGTACCTGGTGGACCTTGTAAAAGTTGAATCCTAGTTTTTAATCCATTTATTATTGCTTCTATTTGCTTATTATCTAGCTTTTTATTATTTTGTAATGGCAAGGAATTAAGAAAATTTTGATATTTTTATAAATCATTTTCTGAAGGAGAAATTTGTAGTGGAATTTGAGGATTTTCTGGAGCTAACCATCGACAAACATGATTTCCTTGAGTATTCTGTAATTTATCATCAACTCTTCCAGCTACAAAATCTGACGGACTTTCATCAAGGGTAGCATTTGGAAAAATTTGTTCTTGATTTCTATTACTATAAGAATTGCTGAATAACTTATATCTATCAGACTTGCTAAAAATAGGAGATAGTTCTATCTGTTTAGTTTCCCAATTTATTTCATTTACTATACAGGTACTTCCACCACGCAAAAGTTGATTAATTGTTTGACCTTGATATGGATTTTCAGAACAAGGACTAAGCCTAACAAAAGAACCTTCATCAATAGTACAATTAGCTTGTAAAAGTTCAGGAGTAATACTATATCCATCAAGATTAATTTCTGCTGTTAGTCTATTACCATTAGNGTTTAGTTTCCCAATTTATTTCATTTACTATACAGGTACTTCCACCACGCAAAAGTTGATTAATTGTTTGACCTTGATATGGATTTTCAGAACAAGGACTAAGCCTAACAAAAGAACCTTCATCAATAGTACAATTAGCTTGTAAAAGTTCAGGAGTAATACTATATCCATCAAGATTAATTTCTGCTGTTAGTCTATTACCATTAGCTACTATATTTCTAACAGGTATTGTTTGTCCTGAAGAAATACGATATATAGGTGGAACTAAATTCTTTGCAATCCAATCTGTTACTTTAACGTGCTGGTCTAAACGGAGAAAATCTATTCCTGCTTGAGCAGCATTATCTACACCTAAATTAAAATCTGGTAAATTAGCAATAGTCAAAGATTCTTTTTTTATCTCGGAATTTTTAGCTCTAATTCCCTCTTCAACCCACCTAATAGCATGAGTACGAGCGCGAAAATATTCTTTTAAATAATTTGGGGTTTGTGCTTGATTATAATTTTCAATAGATTTTTTTAATTTGGCTTCAAGATTTGGGTCATTAGGGTTAGGAAGTTTTCTCCAATAAGCACGCCAATAAGCTGCACTAAAAGAATTAAAATATCTTAGTCTAACTTCAAAGGGATGTTTACTAATATTGTCAGTATTTGATTTTGAGGTAGCCCATTGATTATTACTATCTATCTCTAAATTATTTTTAAAGTCAAATATATCTTGAGAAAAAGCTCTGTCTAAATTAACAAATTTTCCGTTAATCTTTCGTCGCCAATGATAACGTCTGCCAAACCATTTAAGAGAAGTTACAACTACTAAATCTCTACCAGTCCATCCCAAAGCATAACGACGATATACTTCATCATAAAGACAAGAATAAATTAGTTGTTCTAAACTTTCTCGGCAACCAAGTAACTCCCGTAAATTACTCAGAAGTTGAGAACTAACGCGAGAACAACCTTCAACTAATTGAGTCATTTCTTGACGTGACCAAACATAAAAATGAATCGGAGCTTTTTCTGTTTCTGCAACTTCAGCAATAGTATCAACTAATTCTGATAAAAATATTTGTATTAACTCTTTTTCTGAGCCATTATCTTCTTTATATTCTCCTACCCATGGTGAACGTTTGAACTCAATTACATCATTTTTATAGTCCAGTTCTTTTTCTTGGGAAATAGGTTGATTATTTTCATCTTTTCCTACTTCTATATACTCCTTAATTTCCGGGTATGGCTGCCATTTAAAGTCTTCATTTTTCTCAAATTTTGGATCTAATTTTCCCTGACTTTTAGTAACATGAGCTGCTAGGGCGCCTATCCTATTTTCGACATAATCATATTCAACGGTAAGATATACTCGAATCAGACTTTTCCCATTAATAATATGTTCGGGAAGTTGACTTTAACCTGAATATTTTGGCAGTGCTTCTACTTCATAAGTATCTGGATTAGAATCTCCATCAGGAAGAGTACGTCTACGAGTTTTTGCTTTTAATTTAAGTAACTCTAAATTGTCTGTAAAACTTATATCTTTTTTAATTTCAGTAGCCTGATTTCCTTCTAAATCAAGTTCGGATAAATCATCAAGATTGTTCACACCTGCCTTATGCAATATCCTGACAATTGATGAGTTTATTCCTAACAATTCTAAACGTTTTTCTCTAGCACTTTCGGCTAAACAATGAAAACTTAACAGACAATCACTACATTTTCTGCCTAGCTGATAATCTAAATCAGATAAGTCGGTTTCAATTATCCACTTTAAAACACCATCAGAAGCAACAAGACGATTAATATCAGCTTCTATTGTATCTAAATTTAAGGCTGGAGATTTGATTATATCCTGGATTTTATTGGTATTTTCATCAATCCTAACTACAACACATTCTATGTTTTCTGGTTGAAATTTTATCCCAGAAATATTGAGATAATTTTCTCCTATTAATTGACATACAAGCATACGATATAAACAAATTTGTACTTGATAGTAAGTTCGGTCTTTTCGAGATGCTTTACTTTCAACTAATCGTAATTTTGGTTCATCATTTTCCCAGAGCAAAACTACAAAGTCAATTTGTCCATAAATATTAACTTCTCCCAGAGTTCCTTCTATAGAAATTTCTCGCCCATAAGCTTTTTGTTTTTCTGGCAAATTTTTTAGTTTTTCAACAAAGTCATTCCATTCAGTTGCTTGATTTTATTGTTCAGAGTTATGACTCATTTCAGTTAAGTCAAGAAAGCCATCTTTTTGCAGCGAATTTTCCCATTCATCCTCTCTTTTTCTACCTTCCTCTTCCAACACTGGATCTAAAGAAGTAGCAAAAATTAAGTTAGAAAAAGGAATATCTTTTTTAGCAAGTTCATAGTCATAATATTTTAACTTAAATCGGCTATCGCATGATTGATAACGAATATATTCAGCAATATCGGTAGCTCTAACTGATAGTTTTTTTGTTTACATTATCGTAATTTAGTATTTAATTGAATATTTTAATTTTCAGCCTAATGTAATACATCTACGATAATAAATCATAACTCAATTTATACCAACTCCTTATTATATGATTATAACTATCAACCTATATATAGCAATCCTAAATAGGTTGCGACAAATCAAAAAGTAGATAAAAAAAACTGAAACTCTTACCTGTTTCCTGTTCCCTAAAAGCAGTAAGATTTTTATCCACAAATAAAATAGGATTGCTATAGCAATATGATATTATACCATTTTCAAAAAAGGCAGTTACATCTTAATTTTTGATTTATTCCTACAATAAAAAAATATAAATCCNTATCCACAAATAAAATAGGATTGCTATAGCAATATGATATTATACCATTTTCAAAAAAGGCAGTTACATCTTAATTTTTGATTTATTCCTACAATAAAAAAATATAAATCCCATAAATTCTGGAAATCAAATCTTTTTCCCTCTTTAATATTTATGTTTTTCTTCCCCCTGTTCCCAGTTAAGTGTGTCGTGAATGTAGCAATATTTTCTGAAATTGGTATTAGTTATGAGATATTGAAGACTTTGAAGGAACACTTAACTGGGAATAGGGAACAGATAAGAAGGAAAAAATTTATCTTATGAATTAAGATAAGTAGGTAGGCACGAATAAACATCACTATGTAATAAAATGTTAAAGCAGTTAAAACCCTTGAGATTGCTATCCGTTCCGGAATGCTCCGCAAACCTTCCACTCCGTTCCAGTCGCAATGACATACCTATAAATTTTTTCACCTACTTACTTAACTACTATATTCTCTACTTTTAAGAGACACCTCAATTCCAATATCTGATTCCTGATTGCTATATTTAATTTTCTATCTGATAAACTACAGACTTTTCACCATAATTTTTAACAAAACCACGACTCTGCATTACCTGTTCAAATAATTCCGTAGACAAACTATTTTCCACAGACCAAACTCCCGGTTTATTCAATTTTCCAGACATAATTAATTCGGCAATACCACCAGCACCAATACCTGTAACAGTTGCAGTATCTTTATGTATAATTGACGAGCAAAAATCAGCTTTTTTCCCTGACTTTTTACCAAGAACTTTTGCTTGAATTGCTACACCAGTACCACTATATTTATCTGTAACTTGAGTCATTTTATAACTAACTTGAGACAAAAATTCTATTACCTCTGAATTATTTAACCAACTAACAGGAAATAAATGAGCAGTCATCCAAGTAAGATGATTATAAAAATCGGGAAAAGAACCGAACTTTGTAGTTACAGTTTTCACAGGAAAAGAAGTAGGTAAAGTCAAAGACTCTGGCATATCAAACCAATAAACTCCTGTTTTTCCGTAGGGAGATGGAAAGTCAATAACTTGGCGATCACTATAAGGTTTAACAGATTGCCATTTACCATTTATCCAGACATCAAAAGGATTTTGTAAACCTAAAAAAGTCGTCCGCATAACTGTTACTCCTGCTCCACCGGAACCACCTACTATATAACTTAAATGTATCTCTTCTGGTTCATCAAATTGTTCTACAGATTGACGGGCTAAACTATTAGAAATTCCGGGAAAAATTCCTGTATTAATAATTGCAGTAACTCCAGCTTTTCTCGCAGCTTCAGAATATGCTAAAGCTTTACGAGTAAATCCTCGATAGTCACTAACATCGACATAATTAATACCAGCTTCGATGCAATTTTTCAGAACATTAGCATCACGATGATGAAACGGACCTGCACAATGAATAACTAAATTTCCAGAAGATTTACCGTAGGAATGAATAATATTTTTGACTCTTTCTTTATCTGCTAAATCTAGAGCTAAATATTTAACTCCAGAGCTAATTCTAGAAACAGGAATTTCTTTGATATTTGCTTCTGGTTTACGTCCGGTAATAGTAATTTCTGAATTGGTATAAATTGCTAAGTCTCTAGCAACACTACTGCCAATTCTGCCATATCCACCTATGATTAAAACTTGCTTTTTCATGTTTAGTTAATTGATTGTAATGGAATAAAAAGTATCCTAATTTTTGAGCAGTCTGAGAGGTTGTTTGTAAAGGAACTATAAAAAAAGAAGATAGAGAACAGGGAATAGGGAATAGACAAAAAACAATTATTTGTTATCAATAAATTCACCATAACTTTAGGAGCATTAATACTGATACCTGCTCCCCTGTACAGTTATTTCAATCCCTTATACCAATTTTATCAATGTTTATTACAAATGGTAGAAGCAAGTAAGAGGGAAGAAGGAAGAAGGAAGAAGGAAAAAGGAATAAATATTGAATAAAAGAGGGAAAATGATAGATATATAGCAATCCGCGCATAGGTTGAAAGTAGATAAAAAAAACTGAAACTCCCGTCTGTTGCCAGATGATCTATTGCCTAAAAAGCAGTAAGATTTTTGACACGAATATGCGGAGGATTGCTATAGCTGTCTATAATGAATTTCAGCAGCTATTTTTAACTATCTCTGTCGAGATGCACTTTTTGTAGCATTATTTTTTTCAAAATGGTATCACCTTATTCAAGCTTTAAGATTTAGTTGTGAAACTTGTTTATTAATACTTATTTGACAAACAGTCTCTAACTGATTAGCTGGATTGATTTTTCAATAGTAATTCTGTGAAATTATCCTCTTGACTTTCTGGTTTAAGATACAATCTGCAAATTCGCTCAACATCATCTGGATAAATTTGATTATTCTTACACCAAAGCTCTAGACAGATATTGCTTAAAGCTTCTATTTCATCGTAATTAACATTAGCTGTTGGGGTACTTTCCTCACAAGCAATTTTATTTAAGACTATGACAATTTCAGGCTCAGTTAATTTATTAGTATTAGGATTGTAAAAAATACTATGATATTTGTTTTGATGAAACAGTAACATATAAAGTAAAGGTTCTTTATCTGAAGATAATTTACTACTAATTAAATCATCTGCCAAAGTTTTAGCCTAATCTCGATTAAGTTGCAGTTTAGCAGTATGTTGATAATAAGGAGAAATTTATCCTTTAGGAACTTCTAAATTTGCCAGAGCATTCAAATCTATTTCTCCAGATTCAATTGTGACTTGAGATGCAATTTCTGAAACATTTACTTGTTGAGTAGTCTCTGTTGTTAAAACAGGTAAATCAATTACTTTTTTTGATTCGTAATGTCGAGAGATTAAATTTTTCCATCGCTTTTCAATTTCTACTAAATCATAATTAATTCTACTTACTTGATATTGATTAGTAAGTGTTGGTACAAAAGTGTAAATTTCCACAGTACGAGGCAAATGCCAAAAGCTTCAATAATTAATAATTAACAATTAATAATTAATTATTACCTATTCTTGAAACTGATAGGATTGGTTAAAAGGAAAATTTTTTCTTTTTTTCTCCCTGAAAGGAGAGGCTTTATACCTTAATTTTTCGGTAAAATTATCCCTGCTCTTTGTGCTGGTTTAATAGTAATCCAGTCAATATCGTAGTTAATTACTACTGAAGCATCTTGCATATTTACACCTACACCATGAGTATCTGTAGAAATAAAAATGTCATAAGTTTCTGAATATTGATTAGTTTTTTTATTGGCAATAGGGGCAAATTGGTTAATCATATATTAAATTTCTTTACTTTCTTTCATCTTGAACTTTTCTTCGCTTTCGCTTTTTTCAACAGTAGCTGCAATCTTTAAATTAGGAAATTTTGATTCTAGTGTTTGATACAAATAAACAACTGTTGGTCTTCTTTCGGAAAAGATTATAACTTTTTGCTGATTTTTTAAAGCTTTTTCAAGAATCTTTGACAAAGCAATAATTTTAATATCATTACTATAATTAAAATTTTTCAGCTTAGTAATAATTGGTGCTAAAAATTCTTCTCGCTGTTGACGAGAAAATTTAAAGTCTAACTTCTCAAGTTTATAGCCTTTTTTCCCTGGAGTATCAGCAATACTTTCTAGGATGTCTTGAAGTGCTAAAGGAGANAGCCGAAAAGTAATAATTGGTGCTAAAAATTCTTCTCGCTGTTGACGAGAAAATTTAAAGTCTAACTTCTCAAGTTTATAGCCTTTTTTCCCTGGAGTATCAGCAATACTTTCTAGGATGTCTTGAAGTGCTAAAGGAGAACTTGCCCAAGAAATTTTAACTAATTGATTAAATAGGTCTTTAGAAATAGGATTTCCCATAACTTCAAAATATCCTTGAGTTATAGCTTTAGTTAATTCTGCTTCAAAAATTAGTGGAAAATTGATAGTATTAAGAATCATATTAGGAATATAACCTTTTTGATCGCTGAAGTTAATATAAGTTCCTTGCTCATCTTTTTGACCATAATATTTAGCAACATGAGGAGTTGTTAATTGACTAACTACTGGTAGTTTGATAAATTCATCTGTGCTTTCAACAGACCAAATTTTGACATTTTGAGTTTCTTCAGCAAATAAATCTTTCTGCTCTGGCAAAACACTCAAAAAATATTCAAATTTATGGGAATTATTAGCTTTNACCAAATTTTGACATTTTGAGTTTCTTCAGCAAATAAATCTTTCTGCTCTGGCAAAACACTCAAAAAATATTCAAATTTATGGGAATTATTAGCTTTATGAGGTAACAGATAAAGTTGACTATTAATATTATCAAGATTTGTACCATAGGGAGAACCTGTCATAAGTAAAACTTTAGCATTACCTTTTTTTACTAATTCTCTAAGTCTAATAAAAGCTCTTCGTTCAGAAGGATTTTTTCTCCTATGAGACAGGTCTTTTTTAAAGCGATTTCTAAATTCGTGACTCTCATCAATAATTAATAACCAACGTTCCTGTTCAACCTCTTCTAAAATGTCTAGCAATTCCTTGATTTTATGCCGAACATCTTTTATTTCTTTATCAAATATTTTTTGCACAAAAAATTCACAAGGAAGTGCAGCTTCTCGCATTTCTTTTCGCCAATTACTTTCAACAGCTTTTAGTGCAATAATCATTACATTATCAATCAAATCTTCTGCTTTTAAATGTAGAGCTACATGAATAGCAACAACAGTTTTTCCTAATCCAGTTGATGCAACTATCATTAAACCATTAAAGTCTCGCATTTGCCGTAATTTTGTAAGCATTCAGCTATTAGCAGTCAGCTCTCAGCTCTAACCTTTGAATCAAGCAATTCTTCCTTTAACTTATAGCACATTTTCAATCAGAAAATTGAAGCATAAAAACGACAAGTCTAAGTTTTCAAACCATAATTATAAATGTAGATGTGCCTCGGAAGCTGATAGCTGATAGCTGACTGCTGAATGCTTACGTAATGTTTGGGCAATCATATCAATTTGATAATAAACTGGTTTTTTTGTGTAACGAGTTTGAGGAGGTTGTATATTTTCAAAAGCCAACATTGTTTTGAGATAAATATCCCAAGGTGTATCAAATTCTAACCATTTCAATAAAATATCAAGAAGTTCTTGAGTCAAATCTTGACCATTAATAAAGTAATTATCAAATTCTTTAACTAAAGCAGCAATTTCAATTTTATTGGTAATAACATTCCCACCTTCAACTTGTTCCAAAAGACCTTTTCCTGTCAGATTTGAAGAGGTTTGAACTGCTGCTTTTTCGTCAGAAATGTAAAGTTTGTTGTGGTGGTCTGTTACTCTAGCGTCAACAATTTAAAATTGACGAGATTGCATTTTTTCTACAAGGTCAATAACTGCTTTTCTTCTATCTTTATCTAATCCTGTTCGTAAATCTCGCATTATTTCTTGAATTAGAGCCATTCTTGCTCTTTGTTCCCCAGGCTCGTCTAAACCAACTAAAAGAAAAGTTTGTTTACCTTTAGTGTAACGACGGATTAAATTCCATCCTTTAATAGTAAAAAAAACTGTAGCAATCCGAATTTTATTTTTAGCTTTTTCTAGCCATTCACTAATGTATTGAAATGATTTACCAGGTTCAAACCAACTTAAACGTTTTTTGTTCATTGTTCAACCTTTGGTTTTGGCATTTTCATATTTTTATAGTAGTACGTTTTTGCCTTATAACAATCAATTTTGTTTTCTTTGCTTACCCTAGATTATTAAATAGTTTTCAGAAAGATTGATAGTAGCTGTCTAACGCATCCTACACGAATCCACTTTAATTAGAAAAAACAAATGTTTTCAATAATTGATAGTGGATAATTGATAATTGATAATTACCTCTCCCTAATACCATTTCTCAAAAACTTTATCTATTTCAGAGTCGGGAAGTAGGGGAGTGTAGGGACGTTGCATAAGGGCGTCCGTACGGGAGAAGCAAACATAAGAATAATTAACATTAAACTAGCTGAAATTAGTAAAAAAATGATTCTGCGCCCTGCTAATTAGTTAATAACTGAAGTATCGCCCAAGTATAGCAATAATGCATGGTAATTGGTATAAAACGGATTGGATTGAATAAAAGGAAAATTTTTTCTCTCAAGGGGAGATTGGATATGGCGTTAACGGAGTGGCTCTGAAAGAGCGGGAGACCCGCTCCTACGGACCCGCTTCGCTAACGCCATCCCATCCTACGGAATGCTGCCTCTTTCAGAGGAGCTTCGCTAACGCAAACGACCGCTTGTTTCTCCACGGCGAGTGAGAGGCTTTAAACCTTAATTATTCGGTAATATTTTGGGAATTTTGACTATAATTTTAATNTTCGCTAACGCCATCCCATCCTACGGAATGCTGCCTCTTTCAGAGGAGCTTCGCTAACGCAAACGACCGCTTGTTTCTCCACGGCGAGTGAGAGGCTTTAAACCTTAATTATTCGGTAATATTTTGGGAATTTTGACTATAATTTTAATTGACTTAAACTTAATAAGTATAAATTTAAAAGTTAATTATGTTTCGTCTATTTGGTACAGCAATTGGTATTTTTGTTGTTGTTATCTCCACCTATTGGGGAGCATTATATTTTATGCGGTTAACCCAAGTAAATCAAAAACTTGCACAATCTGCTTTTAAATTGTCAGATAGAGAATTTCAGTATTTATTAAGTAGAGAAAATACTCACCGAATTAATGTTGGTTTTGAAGGAACTTGGATATTGATGGGAATCGGAATTATTTTGCTGAGTAATCAAAATCCAAGATAATTTATTAATGGATAATTACCTTAAGGAAAACCTTAACGGAATTGAATATCAGAAAATTCAAGAGCACTTTTTTTCTCTTGAAATATAGCAATCCGTGCATAGGTCGCAACAGATATAATAGTAAGAATAACATATCCAGTCAAAAGACAAAAAATGAACATTATAGATGAACTAGATGATTTTATCAGTCAAACATTCATACTCCAAAGAAATCAAAAGAGCCTTGGCGGTTAAAATGATTTTCTATACGAAAATATTACCATGAAGTCAAAGAATTATTAAATGTTTCTCACAGTATAGATCGCGAATGGAAAAACCAAGCACTGTTTCATGGTGTAGAAAGTTTAAGGCTTCAATTGTATTGGAACACAAGGTTACTTAAAATCCGAAGAAAAAGAGCAAATAATTGAGTGGTTAAGGGCACAAGATTATCTAAGATTATCAGATTTACGCGCACTATTTACAGAAGCAATATGATGTACTTTTTGAATCTAATCAAAGTTATTATAATTTACTTAAAGAGGCGGNCGCGAATGGAAAAACCAAGCACTGTTTCATGGTGTAGAAAGTTTAAGGCTTCAATTGTATTGGAACACAAGGTTACTTAAAATCCGAAGAAAAAGAGCAAATAATTGAGTGGTTAAGGGCACAAGATTATCTAAGATTATCAGATTTACGCGCACTATTTACAGAAGCAATATGATGTACTTTTTGAATCTAATCAAAGTTATTATAATTTACTTAAAGAGGCGGGAGTAAGTTGGAAAAAAACTCAAAAAAAGAATCCCGCTAAAAATGATGAATTAGTGAAAGCAAAAAAGCGGTCGAGGGATGGCGAGGTCTCCTCGCCATATCCAATCGACCAAGAGAAAAGAAATAGAGGAATTATTGGTTAAATGGCAACCAGAAATAGAAGCTGGAAAGCTTCAAGAGTGTTTATGATTGACGAATGTCATCTCCTATGGGGAGATATATTAGGCTATGCTTGGGGAAGAACAGATGAAAGAATAGAGATTCCCATTAAAAATGAGAGAGAAAGACAGACTTATTATGGAGCTTTCGACTACCAAACCAAAGAATTTATTGTGCAAGAAAAAAAGAAGTGGAAATACGGAAAATACCATTGAATTTATTAAATATTTGCAGCAGAAAAGGCCGGGAAAAAGATTGGCGATATTTTGGGATGGAGCAAGTTATCATAATTCTCAAGAATTTAAAGAATATTTGATGATAATTAATCAAGATATATCGGAGGATGAATGGTTGATAAATTGTACAAAATTTGCTCCCAATGCTCCGGAGCAAAATCAATAAAGAAGATATTTGGTAAAGTGCCAAAAATTTCATCAGACAATTTTATCATCTTTGCAATTCTTTTGAAGTAGTTAAGTGGCTATTTAAGTTTTTTGCGGATGGTCAAATCTTCGATTTTCCAAAACTTTTTGAGTATGGAATTTTGCCACAACCAATTTAGGATTGCTATAGAATGCTTCATACCTTTATTTTTCGGTAAATTTGAAAGTAGGAATTTTCCTTGATTTAGTCAATCTGAGAAAAAGCAAACTTGAGCGAAGCAACTTTGCGTACTTCACCCAAGTATTAGTATTCTATTAAACTTAATTTTAAATCAATATCAAAAGGCTTAATCTCAACTTTTGGTTTTCCAGCATTATGATTGAAAAAGCAAAGATTTTGAAATAGAATAATTGACCAATTTCCGATTTCTTCTTTATAATGGTTCAGATGAAATAATTACAGAACTAATATCTTCACTTCCATTACTAAAAAGGTTGCATTTTATCTCCTTCATAATTACCAAATTTCTTCCCTTTCAATGACCAAACTAGACCTTTTAACCAAGACAAAGAAAATTCTTTCGTTCCTCTAGGATATTGTTTTAACTCTTCCCAGTTTCCTTCCACATTTACTTGTCGATGAAATTTGTAGTGGTTCGCCAATATACGCTAAAACTCTACACATACTTTTTCCTCTGGCTGATTATTAACAAGTCTAAACACGATCATTAAATTATCATACAACTGACAGATTAAACAGGTTTTACACAACTTTATTTTTCGTTATCAACTTAGTTTTTTGTAGCCTATTAGTAGGATAAATTTTATTTTTTAACCTGAACTACCTGAAGACTACCACCAACATATAAAACAGGTTTATTTAATTCACTATCAACTAAATCAAACCCTACTTCCTGTAATAAATCAAATAAATTTGTATTGATAAAATTCCAGCAAGTTTCTGTTTCAAATAACCAGAAAAATATTGCTAATCCCGGCCAAAATAAAGGATTAGTCGGACTATGAAAATCAACAAAAGTAAAAATTCCACCAGGCTTCAGAACTCGGTAAACTTCTTGAATAATTTGCCTTAATTGTTCTGAATTCATCTCATGTAAAGCAGCACTGGTATGTACCAAATCAAATTGATTATTTGAGAATGGCATATTCTCAGCAAATGCCTCAACATATTGAGCCGATGGTACATTTTTTTTAGATCTATTTATTGATAGTGGAGAAGCATCTAATCCTGTAACATTTTGGGAGTGTTGAACTAGAAAATTAGTTGCTTGACCACTACCACAACAAAGGTCAAGCACCTCAGTATTTTGGTTAATGTTTAAACCCTGTAAAGCTAG
Organism: Hydrocoleum sp. CS-953; assembly: GCF_002260545.1. Lineage (GTDB taxonomy): Bacteria > Cyanobacteriota > Cyanobacteriia > Cyanobacteriales > Microcoleaceae > Trichodesmium. The sequence goes on from NZ_LGSU01001493.1 coordinate 21,677, forward strand.
TTGGCGAAAATTAGTTTCTCCCCCAACAGTAAGAGCTGCTAAACGGGAAATTCCGTCATACAACCATTGATATTTGTAGCTCCAGTCTCTTAAAATTGTTGCCATTTTTAAAGTCAAAAGTCAAAAAATAAAAGTCAAAAGTTGAAAAAGTATAAGTGTATAAATTAAACTTATACTTAATTACTTAAAGAAATATAGATTTGCGCTAGTAGTTGACTCTACATTGTTCAGAAAATATAATTAAAAAAATATAAATATGTTAAATTTAGTAACAAATATTAAAATGGGAGCCTTATTAACACTATGAGTCGTGTAGGAGTATTATTACTTAATTTAGGTGGGCCTGAACAACTAGAAGATGTGCGCCCATTTCTCTTCAACTTATTTTCTGACCCAGAAATTATTCGTCTCCCCTTTCCTTGGCTACAAAAACCTTTGGCATGGTTCATTTCCACTATGCGTTTTCAAAAGTCTCAGGAAAATTATAAGGAAATTGGCGGTGGCTCTCCATTAAGATCGATTACAGAACAACAAGCTCTGGCGATCCAACAACAGTTAGAAGAAAAAGGATTAGCTGCTCAAACTTATATAGGAATGCGTTACTGGCATCCTTTTACAGAAGAAGCTCTGGCTAGAATTAAGCGCGACCAAGTAGAAAAGTTAGTAATTCTCCCATTATATCCTCAATATTCTATCAGCACGAGTGGTTCAAGTTTTAGATTACTTGATAAACTTTGGCAAAAAGACTCAGAATTAAAGAAAACTGAATATACTGTTGTTCCTTCTTGGTATCAACGACCAGGATATATCCAGGCAATGGCAGAATTAATAGCTCAAGAGTTAGACCATTGTCCAAACTCAGAGCAAGTACATATATTTTTCAGTGCCCATGGTGTACCTGTAAGCTACGTTGAAGAAGCAGGAGACCCTTATCAGGCAGAAATTGAAGATTGTGTAGATAAGATTATGAAGGCTTTGAATCGCTCTAACCCTCATACTTTAGCTTATCAAAGTCGGGTCGGTCCGGTGGAATGGTTGAAGCCTTACACTGAAGAAGCTATTCAAGAGTTGGCAGATAAAGGGGTAAAAGATTTACTGGTAGTTCCCATCAGCTTTGTTTCTGAGCATATTGAGACTCTCCAAGAAATTGATATGGAATATCGCGAGGTGGCAGAAGAAGCCGGAATTAGTAATTTTTACCGAGTACCTGCTCTGAATACTCACCCAGTATTTATCAATGATTTAGCAGATTTGGTTATGGAAGCTTTAGATGCTCCAAGTCGTGATTTTTCTGATGCCATCCAAATGAAAAAAATGATCAAAATGTATCCCCAAGAAAGATGGCAGTGGGGGTTAACTACCACAGCAGAAGTCTGGAATGGACGTTTGGCAATGCTTGGTTTTATAGCTTTGTTGTTAGAGTTAATTACTGGTCATGGCCCTTTACACTTGGCTGGTTTACTATAAATAGGGTTTGGTGAAAAAGTCCTTTTGAAGGAGTAGGGGAGCGGGGGAGTAGGGGAGTAGGGG